>CAMHKP010000033.1 GCA_946185785.1 uncultured Alphaproteobacteria bacterium | reverse complement strand
TTTTTGAATCAGTTTCCGAAAAAATTAATGATGTGAATTTCGTAAAATTTGAAATAGATGAAACGAATCGACGTACACCTGCACAATACGGTATTCGCAGCATTCCGTGCGTTTTAGCGTTTAAAAACGGTGAATTGGTTGAAGCACGCACCGGTCTTATGGACGAAGAAACGGTGACAAGTTGGATTAATGAATTAAAGGCATCATAAAATGGCAAAGAAAGATTATAAAAATATTGAATTACCACAAAAGTATGTTCCAAAAAAGTCTGAGCCATATATGTGCCCAGAACAATTGGCGTATTTTTATCATTTGTTAACTGCTCAAAAACAGGAACTGTTAAATTCATCTGATTCTGTGTTGAATTCTGTTCGTATGGCTGATAAATCTGCATCGGACGGTGTTGGTGATGATTCAGACAGCGCAACACTGGAACAGCAAATTACATTAAATCTGCGTATGAGCCAGCGCGACAGCAATCTTATGCGCAAGATTGATGCTGCATTGGCACGCATTGATGACGGCACATACGGCTACAGTGTTGTATCTGGTGATGAAATTGGGCTTCAGCGTATGTTGGCACGACCACTGGCCACCATGACGATCGAAGAACAGGAAGAATACGAACAACGTAAAGAATAAAAAACGCGCCAATGGCGCGTTTTTTTATTGTTAAATATTTTTATTTTTTAGTCGTTTTTTTGACTGGTGCTTTTTTAACTGGTTTCTTTTTAGCAACAGCTTTTTTTGCAACAGGCTTCTTAACTGGTTCTTCTGTTTTTTCTTCGGTCTTTAATTCCTTTTTAAAAACATTTAACCCATCGGCCAAGTTTTTCATCATACCTGGAATCTTGTTGTGACCGAACAGAATCACAACCAATACAACGATAACTAAGATTTCAGCCCATCCAAAGCGTCCAAACATTTTTTATCCCCCTATTATTTCGCAACATAACAATCCAAACCATCAGACTTTGCATTCTGGCAGAAACCATTTGCATCATTCGATGTGGTAAATGCTACACGCAATCTGTACGTTGTTTTACCATTTGGCAATTGTGCCGCCAAGATAACAAACTGTTTGCCATCAAACAGGCTCTTATGACCCGAACGCATTTGACGTTCTGCTGCTTCGGCTGCTGCGCGTGTGCCATATGAACCAAATTGAACATACCAAGAACCACGTGGTGCAACCGCGGTCTTTTGTACAGCTGGCTTCGCTGCTGGTTTTGCTGCCGGTTTAGCCACTGGTTGTGCGGCTGGTTTAGCCACAGGTTTCGGTTGTTCAACAACTGGTTTTGGTGCTGGCTGTTGAACTACTGGTTTTGGTTGTTCAACAACTGGTTTTTCTGGATTAAATGTGACATCACGACGATCAGACACAACACGAACAGGAACACCATTGCTTTCAACAACAGGTTTCGGTGCTGGTGCTGGCTGTGGCTGAACCACTGGTTGTGGTGCCACTTCCACTGGTACAGGTTTCGCAGGAACATTTAATGTATCATTTGGCACATCAACCGAATCGGAACCAACAACTAATTCTGGTGTATCTAAATTAATCTCAACAGATTTAGACGAATCACTTCCAATCGTGCGAATAATGATATAAGTCGCCAAAATAATAACGACCAACCCCAACCCCATCAGCAACCAAGGCTTACGCGGGCGTGGTGCTGCGAATGGTGTTGTTTCCGGCAATGTTTCAACCGGTGTATCATCATCCAAATCTAATAAGTCCAAATTGTTTTCTTCCGTATTCATGCGAAAATCCCCCCATTTGTTGATGCATATATTATACCACAAAAATGGGCAATTACAAAATGTAATCAACAAATTTAAATATTATTTAGGCATTTGTCCAAAATGTGGTGGCACAATCAGTTTGTGATTTTCTTCTACAATTGGTTCTGTTTCACATTTATGAACACATCCCATAACAGATATCGCAACAACGCCCAGTAAAACAAGTGATACAAATTTTTTCATGTTCGTTTCCTTATCTTTCATACAAGTCCAGAGTTCAAAATTTGCACTTTGAACTCTGAACTTTGCACTTTATTATAATGGCATTTTAATTGCATCCGCCATTTCTGCAACAAACGCATCAAGTGATTTCGTTTCTTGCTTTTCAACACCCAGACGACGCAACGTCACCGCTTTATCGGCTGCTTCTTTATCACCAACGACGGCGATAATTGGCGTTTTTGCCAACGACAATTCGCGAATCTTGTAATTCACTTTTTCGTCACGCAAATCAGCACGACAATATACGCCCGCCGCACGCAGTGCGCTTACCACTTCGTTTGCATAATCCGCCTGCTTTTCAGAAATTGGCGTCACGACAACTGGTTCTGGCGATAACCACAATGGCAAATTACCACCCGTTGATTCCAGCAACACACCCATAAAGCGTTCAATGGATCCCAACAATGCACGATGCAACATAATTGGACGATGTTTTTCACCATCTTCGCCAACATAAGATAAGTCAAAACGTTCTGGCAAATTCATATCCAATTGAACCGTTCCACATTGCCACACACGACCCATTGAATCTTTTAAATAATTATCGATTTTTGGACCATAGAATGCAGCATCACCTTCAGCGATTTCGTATTCAATACCATTTGCATCCAGCGCATGTTTCAATGCACCTTCGGCTTTATCCCAAACCTCATCAGACCCAATACGGAATTCTGAATTTGGACGCGTTGCCAATTTCATTGAAATCTTGTCAAAACCAAACTTGCCATAAATATCTTTAATAAAGCGCAAGATTTTGACGACCTCTTCTTCCAATTGTTCTTCTGTACAGAAAATGTGAGCATCGTCTTGGGTAAATTCGCGAACACGCATCAAGCCCGATAAGCCGCCCGCGGCTTCATAACGACAAACTTTGCCGAATTCAGCCAAATACAACGGCAAATCTTTATACGATTTAATACCCTGACCAAACACCAACATTCCCCCTGGACAAGACATCGGTTTTACACAGAACGTTTTTCCATCTTGGGTTTTTCCAGAATAATTATGTGCACCATATTTAGCCCAGTGGCCGCTACGTTCCCACAAACAACGATCCATAATTGACGGTGTTGATATTTCAAGATATCCAGCACGTTCTTGACGTGCACGCAAATAATCAATAAGTTTGCGATAAATACGATAACCATTATTGTGCCAGAACACTGCACCTGGGGCATATTCTGGTTCAAAATGGAACAAATCCATATCTTTACCCAGTTTACGATTATCGCGTTGTGCGGCTTCTTCCTGCATCTTTAAGAACTGTTCCAAATCTTCTTTGGTTAAAAATGCGTCAACATAGATACGTTGCAACATTTTGTTTTTCGCATCACCCTTCCAGTATGCACCGGCAACGTTGCGAATCTTGAACCCATCGCGTGGTAAATCTTTGGAACTTTCCACGTGTGGCCCACGGCACAAATCGGTAAAGTCGCGGAAAGTATAAACCGACAATTGTTCACCCGCCGCATCATATTCGTTCAACCATTCCATTTTGTATGGCTGGAATTTGAACAAACCTTTTGCTTCTTCTAAACTAACAAAGCGTTGTTCGAACCGACCATTTGATTTAATCAGTTCGCGCATTTCTTTTTCTATCTTTGCGAAATCTTCTTCGCTAAATCTGTGTTCGGTATCAAAGTCATAATAGAACCCATTTTCAATCGCCGGACCACCTGCGAATTTGACATCTGGAAATAACTTTTGAACCGCTGCCGCCATAACATGCGCCAACGAATGCCGAACCGTTTCAATTGGATAAGACATAATAAGTACCTTCTTTTATTATATGTTTTGTTTAAATTTTCGTTTTTTGATTATAGCGCGCGCATAAAAAAGCGCAAATAGAAATTACACCCCCGCAGGGGTTGTTGTAGTTGTAGTGAAAATAAACAAATTCTTAAACATAACAGTGGTATTCTAATAATTTTCCCACCAAAAGTCAATAATTACCCGAATAAAAAAACACCCAAACGGGTGTTTTTATTGAAATTGAACGACAAATATCGCAATGAATTATCATTTATCATTGTATATCCGTTCATACTGGGCGATGCAAATTGCATACCAGTATCATTCGGTGATGCGAAATATTGCAACTGTAATGGCGGCAATACCTCTGTCAATTTTTCAGCAATTTGTGCTGTACGCATAATGTCAGTCTTTGGCACATATTTGTTAAACACATGCGTATTAATATTGACATTTGTGAACGGCATCCATTTTGTCACACCGTTTTCCGTATCAACCACAAACGGAATCAGATTACCGTTGTGTTTTGCAACCACCACCGCATGACCATCTATGCTAACGATTGTATCTTTGGTACCTTTTGCTGTTTCAATCGGCACCAGTTCAACATTTGAATTATTCACATTACCAATCGTTTCGTTTGCACGCGATTGGATATTATTGAACAACTCTGCGTTGCCATTCGTTTTTATAGTTGTTGTCGCACCAGATGTTTTATCATTCTTTCCAGCACCACCAATCAACAATGCGGCACCAACCCCCAGACCTGCAACGCCTGCACCAATTGCCGCCGCACCCCAGCCAGATATACCTTTCTTCCTATTATCTGTGTTGTCACTGGAACCAGTAGTCCCAGAATTATTCGTTGATGATGTGGTTGTGCTTGTTGTTCCAGGGTTTGTAACGTTATTATTACCAGACGAATATCCAGTATTACCAGAACCCGAGCCACCGCTACCAACTACAACATTGCCGCCGCTGTTTCCGCTGGTGATATTACTGCTACCACTGCTGCTGGTACCACTTGTGCCAGTGCCTGTTCCAACCCCACTACCAACTGTGCCGCCAGATGCACCGGTACCAGTTCCTGTGCTAGTACCAACTGTGCCACCAGATGTTCCACCACCAACATCATCATTACGAGTAACATTGTTATCTCCGTAGTCATTACCGCTGTTATCACCCGTACCTATGGCAGGCTTGCCATTCAAGAATGGATTTGTAAGTTGACCACCATTATCACCAGCCGTAGCAGCATTAAGCACAATATCACCAGTACCAGCACCAATTTCCCACCAATTGATTCCCCGACCAGCAGCACCTGGAAGTTCCGTAACATACCTGATTACATCAGCAGACTTTGTAAATGAGCCAGATGTTCCATGACCATACAACAAACCTCTCCAACGTCCACCACCAGCCAGATTTGGATTCGGATCCCACGCCAACACATTTGGTTTTAACTTATCCATAACTTCCCCGGTTGTCTGGTTCACCCATTGATTACCACGTCGTATCCAACCAGTTTTCTTAAGATCCTCTATTCTTTCAGTAATACTCGCAGAAGTTTTCGACAACTGCATAAACGCATCCGCTATTACAAGGACTGAACCGATAACCTGCATTGCAATTCCAACGGCACGCCACACTTCCTCTGGTTCTGTGCCATGCTCATAGAAAGGACAATTATTAGTACTATTATCCCCCTCTTCAACAACACATTCTTTTATTAATTCTTGCAAGAAAGCAGAATCACTCGGCAACAATCGCACCAACCTTGGCAACTCTTTATCAAGCGCATGCAAATCTGTTGTATTTAACTTATCTGCCAAATTACTAATTTTTTGCAAATTTTCCTTTAATATTTTTTCTGCACAAGATGCATTTTTACATTTGTTAATTTCTACAATCATCTTTGTAGAATAATTATCAATTGAAGCGTTACTGACGCTTTCTGTAATCGCCCCCCCAACAACCAATGTTGCACCAGCAACACCAAGAGCTGTACCGCCACTAACAACA
>CAMHKP010000032.1 GCA_946185785.1 uncultured Alphaproteobacteria bacterium | reverse complement strand
CATTTTGTAATATTGGATTATAAAATCTGTATTTGTCATTGCCGTAATTTTATACTTGTGTCCATTGGTTTTGATTGCCCTTACCAAAAATCCAACCAGAATAATCTTTAACTTCAAATACAATGATACCGACACGCGTTGCAACCGCAACATCAATTTGTGCAAAACCATATTTACCGTTCTTTACATATAAGTCATGAAAAATCGCTTTTGGTGAAATACCATAATCTAATAGAGTGCTTATTAGGGCATGCTCTGATTGTGTGCCACGTTCTCGTGATGTTATTTCGTTCAATCTGCCATCAAACCGTTTTGGTGGAAATGCATATCGTCGTGACTGATCGCCAGAGCTGATAACAATGTACGCAAAGAACATAATGATTAAAATAAACAAGATTCCGAATAGAATTTCCATGCTAAATATCATAACAAACTATATTATGATTTCAAACCTTTTTATCTTTTTTCTCTATTGACCCGCGGGGCAAAATTTTACTACACTTTAATTGCTATGAAGGGAAGATTTCTTATTTTACCGATGCTGTTTTTTGCATCGTTGGCGCACGCGGCAAATTACCGCGCGGCCATGGTCGTCGATATGGATTCGGGAAATGTTTTGTATTCTGAACACGCAACCGATTTGAACTATCCGGCAAGTTTAACAAAAATCATGACGTTGTATTTGACGTTTAATGCGCTGGAACATGGGCGTCTTCATTTGGACGATTATTTAATCGTATCTAATGCAGCGGCAAATGCGGAACCAGTAAAACTTGGGTTGCCGGCGGGTTCTAAAATCAAAGTCGAAGATGCAATTAAGGCGGTTGCGGTACACAGCGCGAACGATGTCGCACGCGTTTTGGCAGAAAACCTGAAAGGTGGAAAAGAGGGGAATTTTGCCGCATTAATGACACGTGTCGCGCGCGAAATTGGATTGGCGCGTACAAATTTTGAAAATTCATCTGGGCTGCCAGATGATGACCATTTGTCGACTGCGCGTGATATTGCGCTGATTTCAATGGCGGTGTATAAACATTTTCCACAATACTGGAAATATTTTGGTATTCAAACGTGGACGTATGGCGGAAAAACATATACCAATGGAAATCGGTTGCTGGGGACATATCCGGGGTGCGATGGTATGAAAACTGGATATACAAACAAGTCAAAATATTCGTTGGTTGCAACTGCGCGACGTGGAAATCGGCATTTGATGGCGGTTGTTCTGGGGGCGGAAAACAAAGATGTGCGCGCAGCGGTATCAGCGCGTTTGCTGGACAAAGGATTCGAAATGATTGCGCGCGATCCGGCACCTGCGATGATTGTGCGTGATACACCGGTTGCACCGGTTGTTGAATCAAAACCACAGCCGTCCGCACCAGTTTATGATAATTCGCAATCTGTGAATACTTTTGCGGGTGCATATCATGCCGCAACAAATCATACGCCAGTTGCATCGGGTAAAAGTGGCCCCGGGGTTCAATTCGGTGCGTTTTCAACGCGTGATGCAGCATCGCGTATGATTGCAACTGTGCAGCGCGCAACTGGCGCAACACCAATTATTGAGACGGCACCAAATGGTCTGTTCCGCGTGCGTGCATATGGGTTGAGCGAAGCGGCGGCGCAATCATTAAAGAATACGGCAAGTGCCGCTGGCATAGATTGCTATGTGTTTCATTGATGGGGGTGCGCGTGAATCCAAAAATTGAAAAGTTGATTAAACAATTTGCAAAACTGCCACGCGTTGGAAATCGTGCAGCGGTGCGTATTGTTTTATCGATTTTGCAAACACGTGATGGGCGCGCAGAAAATTTAGCCGCAGCAATTCTGGATGCAACCGAAAATATTGTGCCATGTGCAAATTGTGGTGTGTTGACTGATAAAAATACTGGTGTGTGTGAATTCTGTCGTGATGCATCGCGTGCCAACGGTGAAATTTGTATTGTGCGTGATATGGGTGATGTTTGGACGTTGGAAAAATCATCGGTGTTTCATGGGCGGTATCATATTATTGGAAATTTGCTGTCGGGGGCAAGCGGTGTTATGCCCGAAGATTTGAATATATCTAATTTAGCCGAACGCATTAAAAATGAAAATATCACCGAAATAATCTTTGCGTTGCCCAATACAGTCGAAGGTAAAACAACCCAGCACTATATCATGTCGGTAATTGGTAATAATGGTGTGAAATTTAGTGAATTAGCATCGGGTGTGCCATTGGGTGGCGATTTGGACTATATTGATGATGGCACGTTATCATTGGCATTTGGGGGACGGCGCGAATTATGACAAACAAAATAGAATCTTTGCCACCTGTTTCTGAAATGATGCGCGAATGCGGTTTGGAACCTAAAAAACAATTTGGGCAAAATTTTTTGTTTGATTTGAATTTGACTGGTCGTATCGCGCGCAGTGTACCAGACATTACAAAATTACCGGTGGTAGAAGTTGGCCCCGGTCCCGCAGGTTTGACACGCGCATTATTATTGGCGGGCGCAAAACGCGTAATTGCGATTGAAAAAGACAAAACAACAGAGCCTATTTTATCGCGCGTTATGGATGCGTCCAATGGTCGTTTAGAGATAATTTTTGATGACGCATTAAAAGTTGATTTTGGAAAATTAGGTGTCAACGAATATGCGATTTGTGCAAATCTGCCATACAATGTGGGAACAGAATTGTTAATTGGCTGGCTGCACAAAGTTGCAATGGGTAGCCCGATAAAATCTATGACACTGATGTTTCAACGTGAAGTCGCGCAACGCATTGTTGCAAATGTTGGTGACAAACAATATGGACGGTTGTCGGTGTTAACATCATTGATTGCAGATGCAAAAATTTTGTTTGGTGTGCCATCAACGGCATTTGTTCCACGACCCAAGGTTGAAAGTGCCGTTGTGCAAATTATACCAAACGCAAAAAAGATAAAACAGATTGGCGATTTAACAGCAGTAGAGCAAGTGACAGCAAAATTATTCGGTCAGCGGCGCAAGATGATACGCGGAATTATGTCGGGTGTAGATTGGGCGCAATGTGGTCTAACCGGAACCGAACGTGCCGAAGAATTATCGCCAGAAACATTTGTGAAAATCGCACGAATTTTATGATATAATATTTATAAAGCGGAGAGAGAGATGCCACTATCATTTTTAATATTTTTTGGGATTTTGTTTGTATTAGTTTGCTTCCTGCGGGCAGCGCGAATTGGTGCGTTGGTTGCGTTTTTGGCGGCTGGGATTTTATCGGGGCCACATGGATTGAACCTGTTTGAAATGAACCAGACATGGCAGTTGCTGGGCGATATGGGTATTTTGTTTTTATGGTTCAATATCGGGTTGGAAATAAATATGAGCCGCCTGTGGTCTATGCGTAAAACAATATTCGGTCTTGGCGCGTCCCAGGTGTTGACGGTTGCGGTTATGTTATTCCCGGTATTATTCGGTGTGACACGTTGGTCGGTGCTGGGGTGCATTATGGTCGCGTTGATTTTGGCTATGTCCAGTACATCCGAAGATTTGCAATTGTTGTCGGATCGTAACGAATTAAACACAAATGTTGGAAATCAAACTTTCTCTATTTTGTTATTCCAAGATTTATTGTCGATTCCTATTTTGGCTATGTTGCCAGTGTTCGCTGGAAAGTCATTTAATTTAGGCGCAACAGCGATAGATGTTGCTGTATTATCATTTATGTTAATCTTTTCTGTCGTTGTTGTGGGTCGATTTATTTTGAACCCATTGTTAAAGCGTGTTGTAAAACTTAAAAGTCGCGAAGCATTATTGTTGACTGTTATGTTAAATATTGTTATTTGGGCAACTGTTTTGGATATGATGGGGCTGCCGGTTGGATTGGGTGCATTTTTGGCTGGTATGTTGATGTCTGAAACAATTTATCGTCATCAAATTAGTGCGGAAATAAGCCCATATTCAATGTTGTTCTTGGCGTTTTTCTTTATTGCATTAGGTATGGGGCTAAACGTGCCGTTGTTATTGGATAAATGGCAATATATTTTGGTTGGATTGTGTGGATTGGTGTTTATAAAGTTCTTTGCGCTTTTCATGGTATCACGTGTGCGCGGCACAATTTTACCAGAT
This sequence comes from uncultured Alphaproteobacteria bacterium, assembly GCA_946185785.1. Taxonomy (GTDB): domain Bacteria; phylum Pseudomonadota; class Alphaproteobacteria; order Rs-D84; family Rs-D84; genus Enterousia. Next base: position 2,101 of record CAMHKP010000032.1, on the reverse strand, counting down.
GCAACATTTATGGCACTGATTTTATCCCAGGGCGGTGAATTTGGTTTGTTGATGTTGCAGACAATGAAGACAGCCGGTATTAACGCAATTCCAATTACCAGTTCCGAAGTTTTAACGGCTATTATAATTTTATCTATTATGACAACGCCAATATTGCTGGCGATATATGATTTCCTGCGTCGTCGCGGTTGGATTTTTGCATCGTATCGTCCACGCAGTTTGGATCGGTCAGGACTGGAAACAAACCCATCTGTTGTTATTTTGGGATTTGGTCGTGTTGGACAAATTGTTGCCAAGTTGATGGAAAAGAACAATGTTCCATATGTCGCGATAGACATGGATGTAAATGCAATCGTGCGTGGTCGTGAAAATAACTATAATGTCGTATTTGGAAATTGTAAAAACGCAGATGTGTTGCGTAATTTTGGTCTGCACCCACGTAAAACAAATGCTGTGATTATTGCGCTGGATAATGCCGAAACCGCAAAAGATGCACTTTTAACAGTGAAATCTATTGCCCCACGAGTTAAGGTTTATGCCCGTGCGCGTAATTTGGCAGATTGTAAAATATTGCTTAAACATGGTGCGTTCAGGGCAATGCCAGAAACAATTGAAACTGCGTTTATATTGGGGTTCCGCGCGTTGCATCATATGGGGGTACCCGATTCAAAATTGCACAGTGTAATGTCTGAATTGCGTGATAATAATTATGCAAGTTTAGATAATACTGTTGTTCCAATCGAATAATAAAAGCCCCACATTTGTGGGACTTTTTATTTGATTTTAATTGCCCATATTGCTATATTGAAATCTGTTGTATAGCGAAGGGCAAGATATGAAAAAATTTTTCAAATATTTGGCTATTGTTTTAGCAATCGTTTTATTGGACCAAGTGTCCAAGGGCGTGTTGATAAACCTGATAACTGGGCGTGTGCCATCGTTTGCACCTGCGTGGGAATTGATACCAGTACCATATTTAATGGCGCATGTGACAGATTTCTTTAATGTTGTATTCACGTGGAATCCGGGAACTTCGTTTTCGTTGTTTCGTGCGCTGGGCGAAGCGGCACCTATCATAATTGTTGTTATAACCGCATTTGTAATTGGTTTCATATCGTATTATATGTTTAAGCGCGCACAAAGCTATGAACGTTTGCCACTGGCGTTTATTATTGGTGGCGCGTTGGGAAATTTGGTTGATCGTGTGCGCTTTGGTGCGGTGGTTGATTTCTTGGATTTTCATATTGGTGGTGCACATTGGCCGGCATTTAATGTCGCGGATATATTTATATGTGTTGGTGTTGGTTTATATATATTAAAATGGTTAATTGCACGTCGTCGTATAAAAGGATAGGGGAAAATAATGGTTAAATATCTTGATAATAATAGTAATGGTTTTGCTGCGTGGAATGCTGCAAAAAATGCCAATAAAAAGAAGTCATCGCTGGGTGGTTTTCTGTGGTGGTTTATAGTGTTTACGGCTGTTTGGTGGGCATTGGGAATAATGTTGGGAAAAAACACAAACGTTGTTCCCCAGATTGATAACCAAATTGTCGAAGCAGATGTTTCCAATGTTCCAACATATGAAATTGAATCAAACAAGATATCGGCCACAGTCCAAGGATTGCGTATATCGAATATCGATTTGCGCGATTTCAAAGAAAGCGCGAAAAATGCTGATACTGTAAAATTATTATCTGGTGAAAACGCATATGCAGAAATCGGTGTAGTTGGTGTTGGTGTTGCGGCACCTGCGGCAGATACAGTATGGAAAAAAGATGGTGATGTTTATACATGGAAAAATGTAGATGGTGTTGTGTTTAATCGTACGGTATTGGTTGATGATTATGTTATAACCGTAAATGATGAAATTAAAAACAATACCAAGAAAGATTTTTCATTTGCGCCATATGCACGTATTCGTCGTGGTAATGATATGACATCTTCGGCTGGTGTATACACTGGATTTGTGGTCTATGCCAATAGTGATATCGAACATGATGATTGGCGCGCAATTGCGAAAAAACCACGCGCATACACAACAACGAATGGTTTTGCCGGTTTTGTGGATCAGTATTGGGAAACGGTTGCAGATATAGAT
>CAMHKP010000031.1 GCA_946185785.1 uncultured Alphaproteobacteria bacterium | reverse complement strand
ATAATTCATCGCGCACGCGCGTCATTGCCACATATAACAAGCGATAGTATTCTTCCATCTTGGTTTTCATCAACGCGTCTGATGCAATCGCACAATTATTACTTGTGCTGGCATTTGGCAACCACAACCACGGTGTCGGCATTGTCGTGTTTATTGGTACATTTGCCGGCATTATTTCTGGCACAATTGGTAAAATTTTCTCGTTTTCTGGTGTGCGCGTGGTATCTATCAAGAAAACAACAGGCGCTTCTAAACCCTTGCTGCCATGTACAGTTGCGATACGCACCCCTGATGTTGCATTCATATCGCGTTTGATTTCGCTGCCACCAGTTATAAACCATTTTAGAAAGTGACGTAATGTTCCTGGCTGTGTACGTTCATATGATAAACATATTGTCATGAATTCTTCCAATGGGTCTATGACCTGACTGCCCAATGCCGATATAAATTCATCACGCACACCCGAATTCATTATCCATGAAAAGAATGAATACGGTGCCATTGTTTGTGCGTTTTCAACAATCGTTTTTAACCGTTCATATATGTCGGGGCGATTATCACGAACAACATCAAAAACAGTTATTTTTGATTCATTTTGCCGGTCTTTATTTGCATCGTTTTTAATTTTACACAAATCAAAAATATCAGCTTCTGTCAAACGGAAAATTGGACTTTTTAACACACAACACAAACTATAATCATCTGCCACATCAAGACAAAAACGAACCATGTTCATCAAGTCTCGTATTGCTGAAAACTTTGGTAAAACAATACGATCCGAGCCAGCCACTTCTATACCCTGACGCTTTAGTTCGGCAACCAATGGCGCAACGAATGGTTCGCGACGTTGAACTAAAACCATAATATCTTTTGATTTATATTTACCCGTCTTTAATACTTCTTGAATTTTTGAAACAACGCCACCAACATACGAACCAACCGACACATCGTCCGCATCGCGCTTTGCAACCAACCGATGAATTTCAACAAGACCATTTCCATCATCTCTGAAACACTTGTGTGGATTGTTATGAAAACCCGTCAATTCAGCCACAGATTTGTCACCAAAAAACTTATCTACAACATACAATATAGACGATAACGAACGAAAACTTTGCGTCAATGGTATCTCTGCAATAGTGCGTAAATTGTTCTTAATTTGCCGAACAATGTCGTCGCGCGATGCCGCAAAAGCGCGGGAATCTGCGCCTTGGAATCCATATATAGATTGTTTTGTATCGCCCACCACAAACAACGAATGTGGCAAATTGCCCGTATCACCACCAACAAAGAAATCACCAACCAACATTTGTAAAATTTCCCATTGTGATGGCGCGGTATCTTGGGCTTCGTCAACCAAAATATGTGATAACGACAAATCAAGCTGAGACAACACCCATCCCATAACATCAGGTTGCGAAAATAGTTTTCGTGTATATAAACTCAAGTCGTCAAAATCTAACAAATTATGTTGCTGTTTCATATCACGATAAAGCATCGTAAATGCTGCAGACAAATCAAACAATGCGACCGTATCGTTAAAGACACCCATGTTTGTATTATACTGATTTATACGACATACACGATCTTGCTCGGCACGCAAAAAATCCACCCCAGATACGTGTTTTATCGGGGTATTTTTCTGGGTTAAATACGCGGTTTTGTATTTTTCAAAATCTATCGTATTGTCAATATATTGTTTTGTTAAATTAAAGATGTTTATTAAATATGCTGCCGGCTTTTTTGACGATTTTATTTCGGCATCCAACAAATCAACTATTTTCTGTAAATCAGCACGTAAAACATCAACGTCTGGAACAATATTTAACCCCAGAAAATACTTTGTCGTGTCAATAAAGTATTTGCGATAACGTTCTATATTTTCAACTGCAAAAAAGTGTTTATATTGGCCACTTAATACATCCAACAAATCAGACATTGAATATTCACTGATGCGACCAACAATATGATTAAACGCATCACCAACACGCGGATAATTTTCACTAAGATTGTTTGATGTCACCAACTTATCAAAGGTTTCTTGCAACAACACCCGTTGATTCATATCGGAAACCAACGTCCACGCTGGTGATATGCCCGCCTCTATTGGAAAACGGTGTAATATTTCTTCGCAGAAACCGTGAATTGTTTTTATTTTTAATGCATCTGAATTATCAATATACCAAAAGAACACAGCACGAGCATGGGCGATATCATCCGCAGTTGCCGGTTTATTTAATGAAACATCTTCTAATAATTCCGCCAATTCTTTATCACTGGCAACCGCCCATTTACGCAATGCCGCCAAAATACGATTCCGCATTTCGCCCGCCCCAGCGTTTGTATATGTTAAACACAGTATGCCAGACGGATTATTTATATCGCTGCGAAACAAAATGCGCAACAAACGTTGGACCAAAACGCTTGTTTTTCCAGTTCCAGCATTTGCCTGAACCCAAACGTTTTCAAGCGGATTGGCCGCCATATCTTGTTCGTGTGAAAGTTTTGGTTTTTTATCCATTTATGCCCTTGCTTTATGATTTAGATTCTAGTATAAATTCAAAAGAACTGCAAGAACGATATGCGGTTATCAAAATACACGTTGGGGGGCATGTACAATGGAAGGACAAGGAACAATGTTTTTAGCAAATAATATCGTGTTTTACATCATTGGCGGAATGGGATTGTTATTACTGATTTTGCTGGGGATGTTGTTCATGATTTCGCGCAAATCACAACGTGTTATGCAATCATTGTTGGATATATTATTACACCCAGAATCAGTGCGTGTCCAAGATGCTAGCCGCGTTTTACAATCGGTTTTAGCCGGTGAAATAACCAAGATAGAATCTGGATTTAAAACAATGTGCGATACATTGAATGGTCAAATCGCGCACGCAAATGAATTAAAGAAACAACTGAGCGAGCAAAATGACAAATTGCTTGCCACCGCAGATGACGCAACAAAAAAATTGGTCCAAATGTCAGGACGGCTTGATAATACACTTGGTGGATTACAAGCGGTTGTTGATTCAAAATCATGGGGCGATGTCACAAGCGCATCCGATAAATTCACAGCAACCGTCAATGAATTGTTGGCAAAAATTGACACAACAACCCAATCAACCACAAACCAAGTTGCCGAAATTCAATCGCAAATTGACGCATGGGTGGAATCTGGCAATGAATTAAACCAAAAATTACATGATGAATTTGAATCAAACGCAACACAAATGCAAGATATCAGCGAAAAAACTGATATTATGCGCAACAAATTGGACGAAATGTCTCAGCACGTGGTTGACGGATTCAATAATGTAAAGTCTGCATCCAGTGATTATGCAGACATAATGTCTAAGAACAACGAAATGCTGGACGGTCATCTGGGTAAGATGGATGCGTTTAACAAACAATCTAAAAAAGCGCTTACAAATCAGACAAATACAATTGTTGATACTGCGAATGTTGTTTCTGGTCAGGTGCGCTTGATAGAATCATCTATTGAAAAACAAATTGGTAAATTGTCTGATGCGGTTGATACATTAATGTCGTCTGCAACCGCAACCGAGAGCGCAATCCGTGGTATTTCAAATGAATTGGCGGGACTTACCAATCGTTTTGATAATGAAATCAAGGAATTCGCAACCGATGTTGTGTCTGAATTAAAGACTGTATCTGGTGTTGCGAACATAACCCTTGAAAACACCAAGACTGCTGCAAATGCGTTTTCTGAATCGGTACGCACGATGGGTACCGGTGTACGCGAAACACTGATTGAAATGAATACCGCACATACTCAATTATCTGGACAATCTGAAAACCTGATTAAAATGTCGCGTGAAACCACAGAACAATTACAACCGTTGTCTGAACTGATTGAAAAGTATTATGCGGCCCTGCCCGATTTGTCGCGCGACTCTGTATCTGCGGGTGAAACATTGGGCAAAATTGTTGCAGAATTAAATACAACAATGGAAAATATGAAGACGACCGTCAATGAATCAACAAGTGCAATTGCAGAATCTGCAACAAAATTGGATGAATTAGCCGGTGGATCACGTCAACAGATGATTGATTTGATGTCCGATTATGCCAAGGCGGTTGATACAATGCAGACACTAAACAAGCAAATGATGGTCGCACGCGCATCAGCGCCAATGGAAGCAATCAAATCAGCCCCAGCCACACAATATGGCCGCGTCAGCGCGAAAGACTTTTTGGAACAAAGCAACAGGGCGTTTGATAAAATGCACGAACAAACAATGGATTTAACACGTGCAACCGGTGTTGACATTCCAGATACCATATGGACTAAATATCACGATGGGGACAAGGCAATATTCTCTAAATGGTTGGCGAAAATGTTAACTGCCGCTGATAAGAAGCAAATACGCGATATGCTTAAAAACGACAGCGTATTTCGTTCCCAAGCGACCCAATTTGTCCGTAGCTTTACCAAGGTTATGACATCTGCGGAATCTGTAGACAACCCCGATAAAGTTGCTGCCGCATTATTAAAGACAGATTTGGGCAAAATCTATACCGCTTTAAAGGGACATATTTAATATTGACAAATTGTTTTTTTAGTGTAAAGTTCTTAAAAAAGGACACGCACTTATGTCAACCGAAAAAGCATCTAAACTGATGACTATTATTATTCCATGCTATAACATAGAGCCGTATATTCGGCCGTGTTTGCATTCCATAATGGAACAAAACATTATCAAAAGATGCCAAGTTTTATGCATAGACGACGGTTGCACAGACGGTACAACCAAGCACTTGGAACGTTATGCAAAAAAGAACCCAGATATTATTACCATTCTTGACCGTAAGACAAAACGTGGTATTAAAAATTCTGGTGTATCGGCAGCGCGTAATTTGGGGCTGGACAACGCGGTTGGTCAAACCATTATGTTTGTTGATGGTGACGATTTAATCGGTGGCAACCCAGAATTTATACACCATACTGACCACTATTATCTGGAAGAGTTTTATGATGCACTGATGTCGAAACCAGATACTGCTATGATTGTCGGCAAAATGGACTATATTGATCCACAATGCGTAAAAATCATCCCAACAAAACGTTTCGACACACTGAACAACAGATTGGAACGCCAAATTTCAAAAATAGATCAACAATTGGACTTCTTAGACTTGCGTATCAGCAGTTGCAACACATTGTACCGTACAGACATAATAAACAAGCCATCTGTGGCAGATTGTCTGCGATTTACACCAAACATGATGTATTTCGAAGATGCTGATTTTATAATGAAATATGCTTTTCGCGCATTGGACGAACAATATAAATATATATTAAACACCACAGAAAAGCCGGCATATTATTTTTATCGCAATCGTCCACATTCAGCAATGCACAAATTGTCGCCACAACATTCCGAAAGCACCATGCGTTGCTTTGACCGTACAAAAAAGCGGTTGGAATACTATGCTAACTTGTTAAACAAGTGTGAAACATATTTTGGTGCCAGTTCACGCATGTATAATATTGCTGCACACAGATACGCAAACAAAACCGCATCTGACATCGAAAAATATTCCAAGCCGGACAATTCATATGAAGCAGAATACAACAGCCTGTTAGATTTTATTCCAAATGAATGCAGCCACGAATGTCTAAACACAAACTGTGGCGATTGTGGGTATCAATATAAATTAAAATATTTGTGCAACAAACTGATTACACACACAAAGTAATTACCCTATTTTGTGCGTATGATGTATTTATTCAAAATTCCGCGCACACAATCAAAAACCTCGTCCGGATTCATACGTATACCATCTGGTTTTATTTCGTTTACCACCGTCCAATTTTTTGCATCATTTTGTGCTATTGTTTTATACACACTGGACACATCTTCTAATAATTTCAAATCGCTTTCGTGAATATCAGGTTTGCCGTTTTGATACGCTTTTAATCCCTGATTACGCATTTCATAAGATATCTGCGCTGGAAGATAAAGGTAAATATTATGATTTGGGCGAATTATACCCATTTGGTTAAATTCCATATCTTCCAGATATGCGATTTTATCTTTCCATTGTTCGCGTGGCAATTTTGCAATTGAAAACGCGTTGCTGTATGTATAGCGGTCAAAAACAACCCATTTCCCAGCATCCAGCCATTTTTTGATTTGTGGCGTATGCGCCTGACGATCCAGTGCATATGGCAAC
>CAMHKP010000030.1 GCA_946185785.1 uncultured Alphaproteobacteria bacterium | reverse complement strand
CCCCAGAATATATCAAATCTGGCGATATACTTGATAAAAAATGGGAAAAATAAAATGATAGACGATCACGATAAAAATGTAATTTTCGCATTTGAACACATAAAAAAACATCCATATGGATATATGGGTGATTTGGATAAACATGTCAGCGCTAAAATAATTGCTGAATTTAAAAGCCTTGGGTTTTTAAAGTGTGGTCAAACCGAAGACGGTCCAACATACGCCATAACCACATTTGGCCGAAATTACAGCAATGTAATTTTACAAAGATGCCGATAAATAAAAACCGCACCGTTTGGTGCGTTTTTTATTCATGGGGCGGGTGACCAGATTGCTTCGCCACCTTGGCTCGCGCGCCCTGCTCGCCGGCATACTTCCGTCTGCCTCTCGCCTACGGTTCGACTGGCTTTCTCGCCAGTTCGAATCTAACCCGACCAGATAAATTAAAAAATGGGCCTCTCGGTCCATTTTTTGATTTAATGGGGCGGGTGACCAGATTCGAACTGGCGACACCTGGTACCACAAACCAGTGCTCTAACCAACTGAGCTACACCCGCCATACCCCAAACTTTTTGGTGGAGCTGATCGGACTCGAACCGACGACCCCTTGCATGCCATGCAAGTGCTCTACCAACTGAGCTACAACCCCTTGCGAGCTGATATTCTATATTTCTTCTTGCTAAATGTCAATTTATTTTGCTAATCTTGAAAAACATAAGGAGTATTATCATGGATTTTAATGCATTAAAAGCCGAAGCTGAGCAAAAAACAGCCCAAACAATCGAAGTTTTACGTAATGAATTTGCAGGTTTGCGCACAGGACGCGCATCGGTACACTTGCTGGACGGGGTTCGCGTTCCTGCATATGGTTCCGATATGCCAATTTCACAGCTGGCAACGGTTTCAACCCCTGACAATCAAACTTTATCTGTCACCGTTTGGGACATTAACAATGCTGGCGTTGTTGAAAAAGCAATTCGTGATTCTGGATTGGGTTTGAACCCAATGACTGCGGGTGGTGTTATCCGTTTGAATATGCCGCCACTTACCGAAGAACGTCGCAAAGAATTAACCAAGGTTGCCGGTAAATATGCCGAAGAAGCCAAGATTTCTATCCGTAACATTCGTCAAGACGCTATGAATAAAATCAAACGCGCTGTTACAGATAAAGAAATTTCCGAAGACGATCAACGTCAATTCGAAGAAAACATTCAAAAAGTGTTCGATGCGCGTACAGCCGAAGTTGATGCGATTGCCAAGGAAAAAGAAGCAGATATTATGTCTGTGTAATTAAAAACAAAAGAAGAAAATATGTTCAAGATATTTAAACGCAAATCAAAAACGAACGCGACACCAAATGTCGTACCAAAACATATCGCATTCATTTGTGATGGGAATCGTCGTTGGGCTGAACAACGCGGTTTGCCACCGTTGATGGGACACAAGGCTGGTATCGCAAATTTTGAAAATTTGGTCGATTGGTATTTCGCACGCGGTGTGACAACAATCACATTTTTCATATTTTCAACGGAAAACTGGAATCGTTCCAAAGAAGAAGTCGATTACTTGATGGACTTGTTCTATACCGAATTGAAAAAGAATAAAAAGCACGCATTGGAAAAGAATTTACGCTATCGCGTGATTGGTTCGCGCGATCGTTTGCCGAAACGCTTGGCAAAAATGTGTGATGAACTGGAAGAATCATCGGCTGAAAACACTGGCGGAACGGTTGCATTTGCTTTGAATTATGGTGGCATGGACGAAATTGTTGATGCTGCGAATGCTGCGATTGCAAATGGCGAACCTGTCACACGCGAAACATTTGAAACATATTTGGACACTGGTGATTTGTTGCCGGTTGATTTGATGGTTCGCACCAGCAACGAAATTCGCATTTCTAATTTCTTGTTGTGGAAATTGGCATATGCGGAATTAATGTTTGTACCAGAACATTGGCCAGATTTGGTAAAGTCTGAAAAGATTTGGCAGCGCACACTGGACGAATTTGCGCGTCGCAATCGTCGTTTTGGTGGTGGCAAAAAAGCAAACTATGCAGGCAAGAAAAAATAATTGGGGGGCAACAAATGACAAACACAACAAAACGCATTATTGCTGGAATCGTTTTAGCAGCTATAATCGCAATAATTGCATTACTGGAACATTGGGGTGTACCAGCGGTACGTTGGGCATCGGTTATCATTGCATTGGGAATGATTATTGAAATGTTCTTGGCAATCAAACGTGCACCGGCTGAATTGAAAAAGCAAAATCATAATCGGTTAGTATTTTGGGGATTTTTTGCTTGGTTAATTTTAGTTGCATTTTCGGCATATTCGGTCGCGATTCGTCCGTGGATAATGCTGTTGTTATTGTTGATAATATGCAGTGCCGATATTGGCGCATGGTTTTTTGGTAATTTATTGGGCACTGACAAGATGTGGGAACGTTTATCACCACACAAAACATGGTCTGGACAAATTGCCGGTATCGTATGTGGAACAGCCGCATCGGTGTTATATGGATTGCTGGGCACTGACACATTTATGCCACAATTATTGTGGATTGGTATCAGCGTTTCGTTATTATCACAATACGGTGATTTAACCGCCAGTTGGGTTAAACGCCGCCTGAAATTAAAAGATTTTGGCAATATAATCCCAGGTCATGGTGGTTTTCTGGATCGCTTTGATGGATGGATTTATGCATTGCCAATTATATGGTTTGTTATGTTGTGATGGGAAGTCTAAGGAAAGGGAAATAAAATGCATGTTATTTGGACGATTGTTGCGTTGTTGATTGTTTTGGGTGTCGTGGTGTTTATTCACGAACTGGGACATTTCCTGGCAGCGCGTTGGGCGGGTGTACGCGTAAATACTTTTTCCATTGGTTTTGGTCCTGCAATCGTTAAATGGCACGACAAACGTGGCACACAATGGCAATTAGCATGCATACCATTGGGCGGTTATGTTTCGATATATGGCCAAGAAGATATGTTTGACCGTAAAAAATATGCTGGACTATCACGCGAAAAGAAACGCGGTCATTATTTATCGGCAAAGCCTTGGAAACAATTTATAATTATTGCCGCGGGCGTCACGATGAATTTCATTTTGGCTTGGTTCATATATTCTGCGACATTTATGTTCCACCCAAAACAAGTACAATTACCAGTTGTGGGGCAAGTTATACGCGACAGCGTTGCTTTCTATGCGGGGGTTAAACCTGGTGACATCATAACAGAAATAGACGGCACAAAAATTACTAATTGGGGCGAAATAATTATCGCCAAAGAATTGGCATCATCACGCGAAGCTGATGTCTTGGTATCCCGTGGCGAAACAATTGTGCATGTAAAACTAACACCCGCAGAACGTTGGGGACTTGTTGCCGATGGCAGCAAAACCGAATTGCGCAAGAAAGGTTTCTTTGGTGCAATTTATTCTGGCGCACGTGAAACATATTACCAATCAAAAACGTTGCTGACCGTATTAAAACAAATTGTGACTGGCGAACGTTCTTCAAAACAACTGGGGTCGTTTATCACAATCGCACAAGTGTCGGGCAATGCCATGGCGGCTGGATTCTTTGCATTGTTATCTATCATTGCATTATTGTCGGTAAACTTGGCGATTATCAATCTGTTACCATTGCCGGTGTTGGATGGCGGCTATTTGTTGATTTTGATAATAGAGGCAATAATTGGCCGCAAACTTGGTGGCAAGGGGATGGAAATCGCAATCATGTGCGGATGGGTTTTCATTATTGGATTATTCCTGTTAACTATGTGGAATGATTTGGCGCGGGTATTTGGATTGATGTAGTTATGAAAAGATTATTGTTTGCATTATTTATCACCCTATTCCCCATTGCATCAAATGCAACAACGGTTTCACGCATAGATGTCGTTGGCAACAAACGTATGGATACGGAATCGGTTCGCATATTAACTGGGGTCAAGGTTGGCGATAATTTGGACAGCGTTCAAATAAACCAAATCGCAAAAAAATTACAAGAAAGCGGTTATTTTGGTCATGTTGATGTTCAAATGTCTGGCAATACATTGAAAGTCAACGTATCTGAATCGCCAATTGTAAATATGGTGACAGTCGAAGGAAATGACGAAGTTTCCACTGATGATTTAAAGAAAGAAATTCGCTTAAAAGAACGCGCATCATATGATGAATCAACAATTGGTGCCGATGTCCAGCGCATATTGACAATATATCAACGCAAAGGGTTCTTTGGAACCAAGGTTGATCCCAAAAAGATTGAATTGTCCGACAACCGCGTTAATGTTGTTTATGAAATTAGCGAAGGTCACCCGACATACATCACCGACATTGATTTTACCGGCAACAAAGAATTCAGCGACCGTACATTACGCGGCCAGATATTATCACGCGAACATGCATGGTGGCGTTTTATGACACAATTTGATGTCTTTGACGAAGACCGCATACAATACGATGGTCAAATGTTGCGCCAATTCTATCTTAACAACGGTTATGTCGATTTTAATGTTAAAAACATAAACGGCACATTTACCCCAGATCGCCAGTATTATTCGGTTGTGTTTGATGTTGACGAAGGTGATAAATATAAATTCGGTGAAATAAAAATAGATAATCCGTTCCCAGATGTCCCAACACGCGAACTGGAACGCGCACTTAAAACAGAATCACGCGACACATATAACGCATCTCAGGTTGAATCAACTATTTCTGCCCTGCGTGGTGCGGTTGCAGATTATGGATATGCATTTATAAACGTTGAACCAGTACCAACAAAAAATGCGGATACAAAGACTGTTGATTTAGTGTATAAAATTCAAAAAACAAATCGTGTATATTTGAATACTATTAACATTCTTGGCAATGTACGTACATTTGATTCCGTTATTGAACAAATGTTGCCGATGCGCGAAGGCGACCCATTTTCATTGCAAACAATTGAAGAAGGCCGCCAAAACCTGATGCGCACACGCTATTTCAAAGATGTACAAATGGTTCCAACACGTATTGCGGATGCCAATATGATGAATTTGGATATCAAGGTCGAAGAACAACCAACGGGCGAATTATCTGGTGGTATTGGTTGGTCCAGTATTAACGGCTTTATGGTCGATGCCGGTATTACCGAAAGCAACTTTATGGGACGTGGTCAAATTGTGCAATTACGTGGTTCAATCGCACAATATCAAAAGCAGGCCTTATTTAGTTTCACCGAACCGTTCTTGTTCGGACGCCAATTGTCCGCTGGATTTGATGTTTCATACACAATGTATGATTATTCATCGTTGGGCAGTTTTCAATATGATCGTGATTCATTAACAATTGCTGGACGTATGGGCTGGAAATTAACAGATCATTGGTCACAAACGGTACGTTTATCCGCATCGTTTGATCAAAACTATGATTTGCAAATTGGTGGTTGGCATGATGCGCAATTGTACACATTGGGAACAAACCTGAAATATTATAATTTGAACACAAATTTCCAGCAAAACACCCATACTGGTATCGTTGGAAATCTTGGCGTTTCATATACTGGGTTTGGTGGCACAGAAACATATATGCGTTATTCTGGCGACATTACTGCAATGGTAAAATTCTTTGATGATCGCTGGCAATTGCGCACATCACTGGACGTTGGGTATATCCAATCGCTGGATGGCAATTACATATCACGTGTGTATCGTTATTTCCTTGGGGGCGAAACTTTGCGTGGATTTGATATTGCTGGCGTTGGTTCACGTCTTGGCAATTATGCACTTGGCGGTATGTGGAAAGTCAATGGTTCAACACAAATGAATTTTCCAATATTTATTCCAGACGAATATCAAGTCAAAGGTTTCGTATTTGTAGACTATGGTATACTTGGCAAACCACCAACCAAAAACCTTGATGCGATGGCATCATATGTACATATTGATACAGATTGGCGCACATCGGCTGGTTTCGGTATATATTGGAATACGCCAATGGGACCAATGAATTTCAGCTGGGGCTGGCCGTTAAAGATGAACGAATACGACCGCGAACGTAAATTCTTGCTGTCGTTTGAAACACAGTTTTAATAAAAAAAATACCGCGATTGCGGTATTTTAACAACATAATAATGCAAATCAGTGGAAATACATCCCAATACGCCTGTTATTTATGGTAGGGTTCGCCGGTGCGGATGCGCTCGGCGCGGTACAATTGCTCCAGCAGGATCACCCGCATCAGCCCGT
>CAMHKP010000029.1 GCA_946185785.1 uncultured Alphaproteobacteria bacterium | reverse complement strand
CCTTGGCCAGAATATTTTGTTTTTCGTTTAATGAATTCAAACTTCGTATCGCTGCGATTGGGTTGTTTTCAGGCAACATAACCGTAATTCCGTCATTTGTGACAATATTCCAACGGCGATTTTCAATCCATTCCATGTAATCAATATGTGATATCAGCGGTTGTGCCGCAGATGTTATATCAGAAACATTTGTTGGCAAAGTCCCACGAAAAACAATTGCGGTTGGGTCGCGTGTGTCGTTTGGTGTTTGAACAATGGTACCATCGCTTGCCAATGGGTAAAAGGCAATTCCATCTGTCCATTGCGCAACAGCATGGTGTAATTTTACCCGTATACGCAACGTTCCATTTGGCATACGACGTGTAGCAGAATATTGAACAGTTGGAACATCGTCTATGCGGCGATTCAACGAAACAATATCTAATGAATTTGTTTTTGCGCCCAACCCAGCCGCAGCAACCGTTTGAATTGCACCCAATTCGGCATCCGTGGTGTCAGCGGTAATGGAAATATTATGAATTGTTGCCAGTTTTCCATGCCCCAAACCAGACATTATCATTCGTGTTGCAAAATATACGCCTAAAATAATGGCGATAATAAAATACAACCAAAACACGATTGAGCGTTTCATGGCCTTAATTATATCATAAAATTATGAAATGACAAAAATTATATCGCACGCAGCAGATATCCGCGCCGAAACATACATTTGCGGTAATATCCCACAGATTTAGATGTTGTATTTCGCGGAACAGACATTAATGAACGCTGGCCAACGTCTTTATATTCATTTGATTGGAAAGTCACCCACAAACCGTCCCAATCAGGCATCATGCCACTTTGGTTCGGGGCAAGCAATTTTGCAATTCTGGAACGTGGGGTGTATGATTTCTTTTCTATGCCCAAGCAAGCCTTGTGGTCGCGGACAAATTGTTCCGTTGTGACGGCTTCGTTTTCCCAATTCAAAATAGTGGCGTTATCAATATTGCCACTGTTGACGGATGCACACGCCCCAAGAAGTAATAACAATCCAAAAAATTTCATTTTCATAATTCTTATTATAATTTATTTGCGTTACGGGGGCAATAGTTTTTATAATGTACAAAACAAGGAAAGGATTTTGCCCATGGCACTGACGGTTGAAAACTTTATAAAATTGGCAAATTATTATAATCAAACGGCAATGTTGATGTCGGCTATTTGTGTGCAAAAGGGCGGAATTCCAATGGAAAATTATGTTGGTCGTATGTATGCGGCAGATGTTTTAGAATTTATCGTGGAATACGCGCGACGCTTAAAAGCGGATGGTAAAATCGCAATACCAAATGACGTACAAAATGTAATAAATCGGTTCGGTGCCGAATATGAACGGGTAAAAAATTTAACAACCCCGACACAAAAACCAATTTATGAAATGACGTTAGAAGAATTTGAAAAGTTTATGAATATCTGAAACAAGAGGGAAACAGATGATAAAACATTTTCGTGATATGTTAAAAACCATGAAATGCTTGGCCGTATTAACGGGTGTATTGTTTGGACTTGTAGCATGTCAAAAAGCTCAAGATAACCAAATGCTTGAACCGGCATATGATACAGTCACCGTTGTGAACAATATGGTTATCGATGAAAATTCTGTGCCTATCTTTCCAAAGAAGGCGGCATTAACAACCGATACGGCACGTCGGTTTTCGATTGAATTGCCAAAGCGTTGCAGTGTTGATTGGAATAACCAAAATGTTGTATCTGTGGTTCCCGAAGAAAAAATAGAAATTGTGCGTTTGGATATGGGCGATAAGTTGCCCGATTTAAAGGTTTCTGATTATGAATTTAAACAAATGACGGTACGTAAAGCATTAGAAAAATTGTTGGACGGAACCGATATAGACGTTGTTGAAGATGGGGTAGTTTCTGAAAAAATTTCTGGGACGATTTCATCGGGGGCATTAACAGATGCTGTTGAACTGATGACTAAAATGGGACGTGTGTATTATTCATATGACGAAGCCGAAGGTGCAATTCATTTGAATCATCGTGGAAAATGGTTAATCAAGATGCCACAAAATGAAACCATCATAATGGCATTGTTAGACGCGATGCATGGTGCAGATATGCGTAATTTGTTGGTTGACTGGGACGACAAAACAATTGTGTTCGAAGGCAATTATCAAATTGAACGTGAAGTGTCAAAAATAATTTCTGATATTGCATCCAAGAAATATATGATTGCGTGGGATATGGATGTATATCGTGTTTATCCACGTACAGACAACCCAATTATCTGGATGAATTTGTTCCCTGCGTTTGGTGATAAAAATATCAAGATGTCGATACCAGGTGTCGTTGGGCGTGCGGTTGTTGTTGGACCGGAAATAAACACCAAAACATTACAAGAATTTATGTATCAACAGGCGAATGTTGTTTTGATATCCCAAGGCACATTTGCAATACCAAATGGTTGGCAATCACGTTTTGATATTGGTCAGTGTGGCAAAGAAGAAAGATTGGAAACGGACTTGATTATTGGTGCAACTGCAAAATACGGCGATTTTGGTGGACGTGATAAGGTTGATGCAAAAATCGTATTACGCACATCAAATGGTGAATTGACTTCGTTCACAATTCCGTCCAGTATTGGGGATAACTATATAATTGTTGGTATTCCAACACATTCATTTGTGACAACACCAGAAACATTGATAAGTCCATTCGCAGAATTGGTTGTGTTTATGTCGCCACGTTTGATTTCAATCGTTGATCCAAAAGACGTAAAAACAAACGGCGAAGGTGCGCTGGTTGGTGATGCGTTGCGTGCGTTTTTGAATGACTAAGGTGGAATAGATGTTTTCGAAACTGGAAAGAAAAGTTGCATTTAGATATTTGCGTATGAAAAAACGCGGATTTGGTTCCGTTGTTTCGTGGGTATCCCTGATTGGTATTATGCTGGGTGTTGCGACACTTATTGTTGTTATGTCTGTGATGGGTGGTTTTCATGATACGTTATTGTCGCGTATTGTTGGTATGAACGGACATGTTGTTGTGTATCACCAAGATGGTGCGATAAAAGACTATGATTTCCTGATTGAAAAAATATCACAAAATAAAATCGTAAGTTCACATACTACATCTGTTGTTCCAATTGCCGAAGGGCAAGTTATGGCGACCGCGAATGGTAATAATACTGGTGCAATGGTTCGCGGAATTCGTATGTCTGATTTGGCCAGCAAGACCAAGATGGGCGCGCGTATGTATGGAAAACCATTGGATAAAATTGTTGATGGCGAATTGGTTGCAGGTGCATCACTAACACGCGCATTAAATGTGACAATGGGTGATAATATATCGTTGGTATCTGCAAATGGTGCGACACCAACACCATTTGGAACAATGCCGCGTATTATGGCATATCCAGTTATGACATCGTTCTTTATGGGAATGTATGAATATGATTCGGGCTATATATTTATGCCGTTAGAAACCGCGCAAAAATATTTGAACATTGGTGATGCAGTCACTCATATTGATTTATTCTTGAAAGATCCAGAAGATACCAGTCGTGTTCTGGACGCGCTGGTTCGTTTATTGCCAGACGGTTTTATCGTTCGTGATTGGCGCGATTTGAATCGTGGTTTTGTTGGCGCATTGCAGGTTGAATCAAATGTTATGTTTTTAATCTTGTTGCTGATAGTGATTGTTGCCGCATTTAATATCGTGTCGTCTTTGGTTATGTTGGTCAAAGATAAAAATAAAGATATTGCCGTTTTGCGTACATTTGGTGTTTCGCGCAAATCTATGATGAAGATATTTATTTTGTCGGGTACCAGTATCGGTGTTATTGGTGCGTTTTTTGGAATGATATTTGGTATAATTGTTGCGATTTATATTGAACCAATTCGCCAGTTTTTTCAATGGGCAACTGGGCGTGATTTATTCCCAGCAGAATTATATTATTTGTCTGAATTGCCGTCTAAATTGGTGGCAAGTCAAGTTATTGGAATTGTGGTGTTGGCAATTGCGTTAGCTTTCTTGGCCACATTATATCCAGCGTGGAAAGCGGCAAACACAGATCCAGTTGATGTATTAAGAAACGAATAGGGGTGACAACAATGGCAGGTATTTTGAATTCTTTATCAAGAGTAAACAAGGGCGATGTTGTTATGTCTGTTCGCGACATTAAAAAGACATTTATAGAAGGTGGTCAACCATTACACATTTTGCGTGGTGGTGGTTTTGATTTGCATCGGGGTGAAATTATCGCATTGGTTGGACCGTCGGGTTCTGGTAAATCGACATTATTACAATGTGTGGGGTTGTTGGATAAACCAACATCGGGCAGTATTGTTATTGCCGGTACCCCAGTACAAAAAATGGACGAAGATGCACGTACTATTATTCGTCGTAAAAAGATTGGGTTTGTGTATCAGCGTCATAATTTATTGTCTGATTTCACCGCGCTGGAAAACGTTGTTTTGCCAATGTTGGCAAATGATGTTGAACCAGAAATTGCAGAAAAACGCGCGATGAAATTATTACGTGCGGCGGGCGTTTCGCATCGTGCAGAACATTTACCTGGGGAAATGTCTGGTGGTGAACAACAACGTACAGCCGTTGCGCGCGCCTTGGCAAACGAGCCGGAAATATTGCTGGCAGATGAACCCACAGGCAGCCTTGATCCGGCACACGCGACAGCTGTATTTGACCAATTGTTGGCGTTGGTGCGTAAAAATAATATGGCAATGTTGTTTGTGACACATGATATGGGACTGGCCAATCGCGCAGATAAAAAAATTACGATTGCAAATGGCATTGTAAAATAGTTAAAATAATAAAAACCGAGGACAGAGGAGAGAGAAAATGAAAAAGCAAACAAAATCAGCAAAAGTTAAATCAGTAAAATCAGCAGCACCCAAACAGGTTGTTGTTGTGCATTCGCGTCGTCAAAAGTTTTTTGGCTTTTTGGCTTTTGTTGGTTTGTTTGCTTGTGGTATGTTTGTCGGTATGTCTATTGTTGAACAGAATGCACACAAGAAAACAGATGTGGCGCCTGTTGTTAATGAAGAAGTTGCTGAAATTGAACAACCACAAGATGTTTGTGCGGAAATTGAACGTTTATTGTTAAATCGTTTGCCAAACGCGACAGATGATGTTGATGACCGTATCGATCGTGCGAAAATTTATGCAAGTTTGGCTGAACGTGGCTGCCCAGAAAATTCACCTGCTTATGTCGAATTGGCAAAACAAGAATTGGAAATTGCGCGTGCAATCGAAGATGATGAATTTGATCACGAAGAAACGATAGAGGTTGTTGAAACCTATAAACGTCTTCATATGCAGGCTGCAGCCGAAGAAATTTTTGAAAAGGCAAAAAAGTTAACAAGCCCAGCCATAGAATTTATATTGCAGGTTGAAAAAATAATTAACGAATAATAAATGGTGATGAATATGAAATTGCCGATATTGTTTTTATGTTTGATGTCTGTAATTGCACCGGCGTTTGCAGATGATGTAAAGTTGATTGAACGAAAATCATGCGAACAGATTAAAACTGAAATCGCAGACTTGTCGGCAATTGCAAATCCAACAGATGCAGAAAAGGCTGAATTGGTCCAATTAAAATTGTTGCAACGTTCAAGTTGTACAGCCAAATCTGGTGGTCGTCGCACGATTTCACGTGGCCAGCCTGTTGCCACAACGTCGGTTGAAGCGGCACCAGCGGTAAAATCAGATGCACTGAAAGAATATCTGGATGCCAAGAAATCAAATTGCGATAAATTGAATACAGAAATTGAAAAGTTGACTGCGGATTCGACTGATTCAGCCAAGGCAACTACACTGGCAGAGATGCAGAAATATTACGATGCTGATTGTGTGGCACCAAAAGAAGTTGTTGCGGAAAAGATAGCAGAAGTTGTCACGCCAAGCGCACCAGCCAAGACCGATGAAGAAATCGAAGCAGAATTTAATGCTAATTTGGCGGCTGGGTTATGTGGCGATGGCACCAAACCAAACCGATTTGGGTGCTGTACAGACGAAGTTTTTCGTGACATGGGAAATACAGTGTTTGCATGTTGCCCGAAATCTGGCGGGGATCTTTGTTTCCCACCGATACAGAAATAGGGCGGAATATTCGCTTGATTTTCGGTTAAATTAAGATATAATCGTCTGGCTTACGATTTATCGCGGGCATAGTACAAGGGCTAGTACGCAAGCCTTCCAAGCTTGATGTGCGGGTTC
>CAMHKP010000028.1 GCA_946185785.1 uncultured Alphaproteobacteria bacterium | reverse complement strand
GTTGGAATATTTGTTGCCATACCAACCGCAATACCCATACCACCATTTGCCAACAAGTTTGGAAATGCCCCTGGCATAACCGTTGGTTCAACCGTTGTGCCATCAAAGTTCGGCATCATATCAACACTGTCTTCGTCAATGCCTTCCATAATCAGCATTGCAGCATCGGTCATTTTAGATTCAGTATAACGATATGCAGCCTGGGGGTCGCCATCAATATTACCAAAATTCCCCTGACCGTCTATCAATGGATAACGCACAGAAAAATCTTGTGCCAAACGCACCATCGCATCATAAACCGATGAATCACCATGTGGGTGATAATGACCCAACACATCACCAACAACCGTTGCACATTTACGAAATGCCGCTGCGGGCGACAATTTTTGCCGCAACATAGAAAATAAAATGCGACGGTGCACTGGCTTTAACCCATCACGAACATCTGGCAAAGCGCGCGAAACAATGGTCGAAACCGCATACGACAAATAACGTTCCGAAATTGCTTCGGACAATTGCTGTGAATCTATTCTTTCAACAAAATTAGTACTTTTTGACATATCAAATCTTATTTTTACCCATAAAATTTAGAACATTGAAAAAAAAATAACAACAGAAAAAAACACCAATTTAGCAGAAAAAGCCATTTTATACTTGACAAACGCAAATTGTTGTCTATATTTTGCATGAAAAAAATGAGGGCAGATATGCGTGCAAAATACAAACTTTCGTGTGCAATGGCCAGTGTTATTGTCGCTGTGTCTGTTTTTGCAGATACACAAGACGCATTATCACACAACGGACATTCACCTGTGTTGTATAATTTTGAAACAGAAGCCCCAAATAAAAGCCATAAAATCATTGATTTTCAAGCCTTGCAACCGCGTGTTGTCGAAGTAAAAAACACCAGCGAAGGTGTGCATTATATTTTCCACAATGGTGAAACCCTTGTGCGCACCGGTGGCAGCATTGCATGGCGCAATAATAACCCAGGTTGCATACGCTATTACAACAAAGGTAATTTTGGTGCAATCGGTTCTGCTAACAGATTTGCAATATTCCCAGATGAAATTACTGGTATGCGCGCAATAAAATCCCTGTTGTTGTCTGATTCATATCGTAATTTAACTATTGCAAACGCTATCTATATTTATGCCCCACCCCATGAAAATAATACCGAACGCTATATAAATTCATTGTGCGGATTGGTTGGTGTATCACGCACCACAAAATTATGTGACTTAAACGACACTCAATTAGATTGTGTTGTTCACACGATACGCAGACTCGAAGGATGGATTATCGGCACCGAAAAATTTATTCCATCACAATACAATGTTGGTATTAAACTTAGCCAAAATGATATACACAACAGATTAAACGAATTCACACTATGTTGG
Source organism: uncultured Alphaproteobacteria bacterium (assembly GCA_946185785.1). GTDB lineage: Bacteria > Pseudomonadota > Alphaproteobacteria > Rs-D84 > Rs-D84 > Enterousia. Next base: position 4,926 of record CAMHKP010000028.1, on the reverse strand, counting down.
TTTTTTGACCACTCTATATAAAAAATACGCCAAACGGCGTATTTTTAATTTATCTTGTTCTTAATTTCACGAATTCGCGCCAATATTTCACGCAAGTCTGCATCTGTCACAGATGGTGTCGGGCGATTACGTAATTCATCTGCCATAACAATGCACAATGTCGCCAACAACAAACTTTCTGGCAGCGGGCCAATCTTATCCAGAATTTCACGGGCACGCGCATCCACCATCTGTCCCAATTCAATCAAACGGGATTCTTGGCCGTCTTCGCACCCCATGGTGTAATTTTTATTTACAATAGGTATAGAAACTACACTCATTTCAACTTCTTTAGTATTGTTAGTGACTTATCAATCATATCTGTGGCGCGTTTATTACGATCGCGCAGGTTTTTAACCTGTTCTGTCAAGATTGCAACCTCTAAATCTGTTTGGCGACCAGCAACCACCGCCGCACCACGCAAACGCGATGCTGCCTCTTCCAGCGCAGATAATTCTTGAAAGATTTGTTGTTTAATATCAGCCATATTCCAATAATAAGATATTTTTTATATGCGTTCAACCCCAAAATGTGATATAATGCGCGCGTATAGTCACAGGGATTTTGTTCAATGAAAACTAAAATTATTTATATTTCTGGTAATGAATTGTTTGATATTGCTGATATTCGCGCTGCTTTTGAAGAGGTTCGCGCTGCGTTATCGCTGGACAATGACACGATTTTGTTTGGTGTACCGGTTGACAAGGAAGATGCACTTGATGCACCGCAACCAGCCACAGAAGAAATAAAACCAGTCATTATTGATGACATTAAACCAATTGATAAGCCTGTTGAAATTCCAGAACCACACACATCGCGCAAACGTGCCAAGGTCGTGCCAATTTCAGCAGCAACTGAAAAAGCAGAAGAATCGGCTGAGCCAGCACATGTTGAACCGGTATCACCCGTTGTACCAATTTTGTCTGTTTTAGGTTCAAAATCCGAAGAAGCACAACAAGAAGAAGACGAACCAATTGATATCGAACCAGAATTAGACGAAGTTGAACCAGAACCTGTTCCAGAACCAGAATCTGTTTCCATTACTGATATGATTGCTGACGAAGTACCAGATGTAGAAAGCGAAAAGACACTTGAAGAATTGTTGGAAAGCATGACGCCATTGGGTGAAGATGCCGAACAACATAATGAACCTATAACAAATATCCACGACGAACCAGATGTCGCGCCAATCCAAGATGAAGAAGTAAAAAACAATGACGACATTGATATGACATTGGAAAAATTGGCAACTGAATTCGTGGAATCACAAGATAAACTTGAAACACCATCTAAACCTGCAACCCGTGGTAAAATTGGAAAATTAAAAAACATATTACCATTCAAGAAAGCAAAACACGATGATTCTGGATTGATGGGTGATTTATTCGGTTGGGCTGGTGTTGCGGCAAATGATGAAGAATTCACAATCCCAGGATTCTTTACAAACGCAGCTTCAAAAAAATGATATTAAATGGACATAGAAAAGATTGTAAGATTATTGCAAAATTCTGGTGTTAATGTACTTGGTGCAGATAACACATCCATTTTTATCGAAGATCCGTCATGTATTTTACGTGGCTTTGAAACATTCATTGAATACGCCTGGGTTATTATTACAACTGTGACGGCTGTATTATTATTTGGTTGGGCAATATCGCTTATTCGCGGTGCTAAAAACAATATATTTATGAATCTGCGAAACCTTATAATAATGTTTGCAACATTATCTATGGTAATACCAATTGTGAACATGATTTGGGGTGATGATTTGTTCGCGCGTGGATGCAAACGCATTGCCATACCAATAAATGATTTGAATACATTACTTGATGCACGAAATAAAAAATTGAAAAATGCCAGTGGCGATTTATACGAAGACTTGGATGTATATGATTCTGGGGTTAATATATCACAAGAATCTGTGTATGATGAATAAATTATATTAAATGCATTGCGCGCATTGAATATACAATATCGCCAACAACCAAAACATAATCATAAAAGTTTATGTCCAAACTTGCCAACAACACTTGCACTTGACTTGTGACAACAACATCATCTTTTGAAAAAGAATTTGTTGATGTTGGATGATTATGTACCATAACAATAGAACGCGCATTTAACTGTAATGCACGACGCGCAATTTCACGCGGATACACAGCACTTGAATCAACGGTACCCGTTGTATGAACTTCATCTGCAATTAGTTTCAAATTGTTATCCAAATACAAGATATGTAATTCTTCAACCTGTTTGCCAGATAACACAACCCGACAATAATTGTGTAAAATTTTTTCGTCATGAAATATCGGGCTTTCTTTTAGTTGCGTTTTATAACTGATTTGCATCATTTGATGAACCAGTTTAATAAATATTGCTGTATTCCGCCCAATACCCTTGAACGCAATTAAATCATCCAATGATGCAGACAAAACTTGATATACACCGCCAAACTGTTTTACCAAACCACGCGCCAATGGTCGCACATCACGACGGGGTATCACATATGCCAATAATAATTCTAATTTTTCATAATCAGCTAGCTGGTTGCTTATAAATTTTTCACGCAACCTGTCACGATGACCGGCATAAAAATTTTCATTATTGTCCGGCAATTTATCCCCCACCTAAGCCATACGTTCTGTGAATATTATTACACCGTCTTCGGTAATACCCAATGTGTGTTCCCATTGTGCAGACAACCCACCATCAACCGTACGTGCCGTCCAACCATCTGGATCTATTTTACATTCGGGACGACCGGTATTTATCATCGGTTCAATTGTGAATACCAACCCAGGCACCATTTTAACATTGTCCCACATCTTGTCATAGAAATGATATATTTGTGGATCATCATGCATAACTTTACCAATACCATGCCCAACAAAATCACGTGATATTGAAAACCCATGTGGCTTAACAACCGCTTCGATGGTTTTACCAATTTCAGACAATGGCACCCCAGGCGCACAAATTGAAATTGCCGCATTCAGTGCATCTTGACACGTTTGCACCAATTCGCGCGCTTTTGGCGAAACATTTCCAATCATAAACATACGCGATGCATCACCATGCCATCCCTTGTATTCCGCAGTCAAATCGACATTAACAATATCACCATCTTTTAAAATCACATCATCGCTGGGGATACCATGTACAATAACATCATTTACAGATGTACATATATTTTTTGGATAACCTTCGTATCCCAGATCAGATGAACGCGCACCATTTGCTTTTAAAAATTCAGCAACCATACGATCAATTTCACCAGTTGATATACCAGCCTTGATATATGGCGAAATATAATCAAAACAACGCGCCACTAAATCGCCAGATACGCGTAATCTTTTAAAATCTTTTGGTGCATATACAGATGCAAGCATTTTAATTCCTTTTTCTTATAGCCATTTTTGCGGCACGCATTGCCAATTTCAATGAAAAATCGCGCAACAATATTTCTGCCGGCATACCTGTTGTACGTAATTGTTTTTCTAATTCATTTAATCGTACCAGAACCGCTGTTATATCTGCTTCGTTCCATATTCGCATCGCGGTACGAAACTTATCTTCAACTTTCCAGAACAGACGTGGTAATTGTCCATCAACAACCGCTGACAACAAACGTTTGAAATGCATATCCAACATACGAATCAGCATATTTGGTTCGGTCCCTGCATACAACAATCTGTCCAGTGCGGTCACTGTTTGCGCGATATGGCCGGCTGTTAATGAAAATAAATAATCGTCTGTATCCGCAGCCCCAGTATCCGGCAAACATTTTTCAACATCATCTAGCTCAACAATGTGTTTATCACTGACATAAAGTGCTATCTTGTTCAAAAATCCACGTGTAATTCCACGATCACCACCAAGATGCGTTGTCATATATGCCATCGCATCGGGGGTTATCTGTTTAATACCAGATTCAGCCGACAATTCTTGACGTATCAGTGTTTCCAGTGTTCGCGCATCATCGTTATAACATGGCAAAGCCGCTATGTCAGTTCCGCCTTCGAATAAAGTACGCAACCCCCCACCCGCACGTAATTCACCACCACACACAATTACAGTTGCGGATAAACCTGGGTGTGAAACTAATTCAGATATTACCTTTGCATCACCATCGCCTGCATTGGAAATAATAACCATTTTGCGTCCACCAAACATAGATGGCGTACAACTTTCCGCAAACAGCGCTTCTTGTTTTTCTGCTAAATCATTTGAATCCAATGCGAATAAATTGTCTTTTTCAATCCCCAGTTTTTCAATGGCTTTATCACAATATTCATCAACCTGACCTGCGTCTGGACCATATACCAGAACTGCACGCACTGATTCAATTCCACTTTTAAAATCGGCTTCTTTCCATTTCATTATTTATTGCCATGTGAATGTTTATACACTTCGGCCATAGCCCGATTACCAATTTTTTCTGCTAACACAGTAATCGTATTGTTTACTGCGTTGTTATAAGATGCATTTGCTGCAACCAAGTATTGCACAAAAGAATACGATTCGGACGATGTTTCCTTGCCTGACGCAATCACAGTATCACCTGCTTTAAGCGTATATGATGCCGTCAAAATAATTTCTTGCCATGTTGCAACACCGGTTTGATCCAACGCCTTGTACGAAGTCGTTGGTTCGGCCAGCGATACTTCCAAAACATATGGCGCGCTAACATCTTTTTGACCACCGAATTTGTTATTCAGTGCATTTCGCAATTCAATACCATTTGCACCACTTCTTATTGGTGGAACGTATATATCTACGTCACTTGCGGAATACATTGGACGAAATCCACATGCCCCTAACAACAAAAATACTAATAACTTTTTCATATTCCACCTTTTTCCTGTTGCATTTTATCTTTATATTACC
>CAMHKP010000027.1 GCA_946185785.1 uncultured Alphaproteobacteria bacterium | reverse complement strand
GCGTCATCCAATTATCACGTTCCATCGCGTCAAAGACTTCTTTTTCTTTACGACCAGTAAATTCAGCCATCTGTTTAACCAATGACTTTTTGTTCTTTTGAAACTGGTTCAACTGAATTTCCATATCGGTAATTTGCCCCTGGGCGCCAGCCATTGGCTGATGAATCATAACCTGGGTATTTGGCAAAACAAAACGTTTACCCTTTTCCCCGGCTGCCAATAATACCGAACCCATAGATGCAACCAAACCCATACCGATTGTAGAAACCGGTGATTTAATATATTGCATAGTGTCCATAATCGCCCACCCAGCCGAAACATCACCGCCAGGTGAATTTATGTACATAGAAATGTCTGCATTTGGATTTTCAGATTCCAAAAACAACAACTGGGCAACAATACTGTTTGCCATATTAGGTTCAATTTCGCCACCGACCATAATAATACGATCGCGCAACAGGCGTGAATAAATATCAAATGAACGTTCACCACGCGGTGATTCTTCAATAACCATAGGTATAAGAGCCATACCAAATCCTTATGTTACAACATGTGATTATATCATATAAAAACCCGATTCGCGAATTTTCATAGCATTTTGTACATAGAATATAGGCAATTTTGCCAATTTTACAAGGCAAACACATAAATAAATCGTAAAAACAATGTGTTTTATTCCGCCAATACCGAAATTCCAGGCAAATCGCGCCCTTCTATAAATTCAAGGAACGCACCACCACCGGTGGAAACATACGATATATCGTCTTTGACCCCACATGCCTCTAACGCAGCAACAGTATCACCGCCACCAACAATGCTTTTTAATTTGCCCGATCTGGTTTGTTCAGCAATCGCACGCGCAATTGCAAATGAACCAGCCGACCATGTGGGTGTCCATTCCGCCATACCAACCGTTCCGTTCCAGATAACCGTTGCCGCAGAACGCACCGCATCAACATCACGCGCAGTGGTTAATGCACCCGCATCCAATATAATGTCATTGTCTGTAATTTCATCAAACGTTTTATCGGTGCGTTTCGCGTCACGTGCAAATTCGGTTGCGACCCCCTTATCCAGCGGTATTAAAACTTCGCAATTATTTTCTTTGGCATAATTCAATATTTCTAATGCTGTATCTTTTTGATCTGGTTCATACAACGAATTTCCAACATGTGCACCTGTCGCATAATTAAACGTTGTTCCCAACGCACCACCAATAACTAATTTATCCGCCAAACGAATCAGTGACTTTAACACACCAATTTTCGTTGAAACCTTGGACCCCGCAACAATCGCGACCAATGGGCGCGACGGTTTTTCCATAACGGCACTTAACTCTTCAATTTCTGATGCTAATAATTTTCCAGCATACGATGGTAAAAATTTTGTCACACCAACCGTTGAAGCATGTGCACGATGTGATACTGCAAACGCATCATTTACGAACAAATCAAAACCATCTGCTAATTTTTGTGCAAATGCCGAATCGTTTTCTTCTTCGCCAGCATAGAAACGAACGTTTTCCAGCAATACAACATCACCATCTTTCATGCCCGACAAAAATGCTTTATCCAGTGGGTCATCAATAAGTGGCACGTTCATATATTTCGCAATTGGTGCCAATGAATATTCCATATTACGCGAACCTTTTGGCCGCCCCAGATGCGCAACAATTGCAACGCGTGCACCCGCATTACGCAATGCGTTTATTGTTGGCATACTTTGTTCAATACGAAAAGAATCTGTAATTTTTCCATCAACAATTTGAACATTAAAATCATCACGCAGCAAAACATATTTACCACGAACGTCTATATTATCAATCGTGCGCAGTTTCATTTTTTATCCTTTCCTTTACCGGCCCATAAGACTTCCTATAATGTTCATTTATACCATATTTTTCGATTGCCTGTAAATGTGATTTTGTTGGGTATCCTGCGTTTTTATCCCAATCATACATTGGGAATTTTTGCGCCAAATCATGCATAATTTTATCGCGTGTTTCCTTTGCAATAATGGACGCCGCGGCAATAGATAATGATTTCGTATCACCCCGCACCACCGATTCGCCACACAGATTTTTTGGAACACGATTACCATCAATCAAACAATATTCTGGTTTCGTTTTTAATGCACCCACCGCACGTTCCATCGCCAACATAGATGCCCACAAAATATTTAATTCATCTATTTCCGCGGGGCTACATGCACCCGTTGCCCATATTGTATTCTTTGTAATCCAATCGTATGCCAGCGCACGCTGATGCGCACTCATTTGCTTTGAATCACGAATAACAACCGGAATATCTATATCAAAACTTGGAAAAATTACAGCTGCCGCAATGACTGGTCCACATAATGGTCCCCGCCCTGCTTCATCAACACCGGCAATCACACCACCATGTGCCAATTCCAACAAAAAATCTGGGTTTGTTTTCATTATATAGACAAGCGGTTTTGAACATATTCATCTTCGCTGTTATACAGCGGCCATTGTCCCCCCGCAAGATCTTCCATTGACGATAATGGCTGATTCAAACGCGCACGATACAACCATAAATTCGACATAACACGTTTTATATAACTGCGCGTTTCATATGCTGGGAAACTTTCGATATAAAGCAACGGGTCATTCGTATCAAAAGTTTTTTCAAACTTAACCAATGTTCCCATACCCGCATTATATGCCGCCAGCATTTTTATAATGTTGTTCTGTATATTTGGATGCGCCAACAAATCAACAATGTATTGTTGTCCCAAGAACATGTTATGTTCTGGTTTGGACATATCAATTTCATCCATTTTCACATTATTACGACGCGCAACACGCTTTGCGGTACTTGGCATAATTTGCATCAAACCATTTGCACCTGCACCAGATTTTGCACCGACTTTAAAACCACTTTCTTGTTTCGTAATTGCCAACAACAGCGCCCGGTCAATTGACCAACCACCCATTGGTTCCCAATCTGGCAATGGATATTGCGCGGTATAAATAATATCGTCATCTATTTCCAAAATGCCACGATCACGAATAACACTGGATGCCTGAATTGAAACACGCGGCAAACCATATGCCGTTGCAACCGAATTGACTGCATGCAATGTACGATCACTTGCGCGTGATGTAATTAAATATTTAAGATATTGTTCTGCCCTGTCTTTCTTGCCAACCTGTAATAAAGCCAGCGCAATTTTACCATAACGCAATCCGCGCAATTCATCATAGTCTTCTTCGGTGCAATCTTGTTCAAAGAATTCGTATTCAGGTCTGTCACCTAACATTGTCGCAGACAGCGCACCATAAAATGCCATTGGGTGTGCCGCAGAAATTGCCCAAAATTTTTTTGCGGTTGTTCTGTCCCCTTTTGCATCCGCTGCACGACCCGCCCAGAAAGCCGCTTCGGTTTTACGCGCATTGTTTATTTGTTGCAAATCAAGAATTCGTGAAAAATATTTTTGACTTTCGGTATATTTTTCTTCTTTGAAATACAACAGCCCCATTGTCCACAAACCATATTCAGATTTTGCATCCGATGAAACAAATCCCCACTTTTTCGCCAATTCATATTCACCATTTGTGTAATAGATGTATGCCAAACGTCCCGCCAGTCGCCCATAATCTGATTCGGTCAGTTTTCTTTTGAACGAAGAATCTTCTAATATCTGTCGTGCAGCTTTCGTACTGCCACTGCGGATTGCTTTTCTAAATTGAGTAATTTTTTTATCAACCCATCCCGAATACTGTTTTGCCGTCCACGTTTCAGACTGGGCGGTTTCAATAGATTCACTGCCAGAGATTGGATTTGGCAGTTGTGGTTTACGAACAGAAATCTTTTTTATATTCGCTAATTTTGCCATACGATCTGCACCCGGCATATCGTAATATTTTTCCATCCAATTTGCGACTTCTTGACTTTTTGTATGATACGTTTTGGAAATATAGCGTTGGAATAACACTTCGTGTAACAACAATTTATCATCAAGTTGTTGTTGTAATTTTATTGCCGTATCTATTTTTTCATTTTCTTGCAAAATGAAAATCTGGGTATATAAACTGGCATCAACATCAGACAGTACATCAGGCGCGCTGGACGCAATCGCGGCCAACGGCAAAAATATTGCAACAAAAATCCCAATGATTTTCTTCATATCAAAACAATGAAGTCTTCGGCAATTTGCAGACCACCGCTCCCTCATCATCCTCCGGTATTTGGTCAATAATCTTTTTAAAATCTGATATTCTTGAAAACTTACGATACACCGACACAAAACGCACAAATGCGATTGGATCCAGATTCAACAACGAATCGGAAACCATTTGTCCAACCAAACTGCTTGGTACAACATCGTCTGCGGTTTCTGTTTCTAGTCTGCGATGAATAGACGTCACCAATTTATCAATTTGATCGTCACCAACATCGCGGTTGCGACATGCCAATTTTATGCTGCGTGCTAATTTTTCGCGATCAAACGGTTCCAGTTTTCCGCTATTTTTACGCACAGTCAAATCGCGCATCTGTACGCGTTCAACAGTTGTAAATTTTGCACCACACTGATTACAAACACGACGACGACGAATAACAGCGTCTTCGGTATCAGGGCGCGAATCCGCAACACGACTATCACTAGAATTACAATATGGGCATCTCATGATTATATAAGGCTAGCAATCAAAAGCTTTACACGCAAGCATATTTTATAATTTTTACCGATTCAAAAATTACATTTTTTATAAAAATCAAGACATTTATTTTCATCTAACCCCTTGCGCCATGCTTTTTAATTACCCCGAAATATGGTAAAATGTATTTATTAAAAGTGGAGAGAATGGACAAATACCTGAATAAAATCTTAGCAGGTGACTGCATTGACGTTATGCGCGGTATTCCCGATGCATCTGTTGATGCGGTATTTGCCGATTCCCCATATAATTTGCAATTGGGCGCAAAAACACTTTATCGTCCCGAAGATCAAACCGCGGCACGTGCAGTACGCGATTCATGGGATTCGTTTGAAAGCACATCTGAATATGACGAATTCACACGCAAATGGGTTGCGGAATGTAAGCGTGTATTGAAACCAGACGGTGCATTTTGGACTATCGGCAGTTATCATAATATTTTCCGTATTGGTGCAATATTGCAAGACATGGGTTTCTGGGTATTGAATGACATTGTATGGGTTAAAACAAATCCTATGCCAAACTTTCGCGGGACACGTTTTACAAATGCGCATGAAACATTGATTTGGGCAACACCACGCAAGACTGGAAAATACACTTTCAATTATGAAACGATGAAAAAGCTTAATGGTGGCAAACAAATGCGTTCTAATTGGGACATAAATATTTGTCTGGGCGAAGAACGTGTTAAAGGTGCCGATGGCAAAAGCTTACATAACACACAAAAGCCAATGGATTTATTACGTCGTGTGATTCTGGCATCAACCAAGCCTGGTGATATCATCTTGGATCCATTTGTGGGTTCTGGTACAACCGCGGCGGCGGCGCGCGAATTGGGGCGTAATTTTATCGGTATTGACCGTGATGAATCATATGTTGTTGCAGCCCGTGAACGTGTTGAAAAAATTACACCGGTTGATTTAAGTGAATTAGAAGTTTCTGCACCAAAACGCGCAGAACCACGTGTCGCATTTAGTGAACTTATCGAAGCGGGCCTGTTATATGCTGGTCAAACATTGGTTGGACCACGTGGCGATCGCGTTATGATTACACACGATGGTCAATTGGTACACACATTATATGGCAAGGCGTCTATTCATGTTATGGCGGCACGCATTCAACACAGCGTCAGTTTTAACGGTTGGGATTATTGGTCGGCTGAAAAACGTGATGGAACGCTTGTTCCAATTGACGAATTGCGCAAGTATATCCGCAATGTAAAACGCGAAATGAAGCAAGCTGCATAAACAATAAAAAATCGCCCGATTGGGCGATTTTTATTTTGTTTAGAATTCGCATCTTAACTTAACCATACCAGTATGTGACAGATAGTCTTCACGCAGTTGCAAGTCATAATTCAACGACAGTTCCAACCCACGCCATTCCATCGTCAACCCCGCACCCAGTTCACCACCGCCACGCGACATACGGTCACCAGGAACTTGGTATATCGATCCATTTGGCAGATAAACTGTGGCACCATTTTTATCAGAAATCACATCATATGTTGCCAATGCGCGCAATTCTGGGGTCCAGCGAATATCGCCAGTATCTTGGATATCAAACGCATACTTTAACCCAGCAACTGCTGACAAGAATGACGATGTTGAATCATCAACATAGCCCAACAATCTTTCGTGGCCATCCGTTGTCACGTGCAGATAGCGCATACCCACCATTGGTGTAATACCAGATGCGAAATCGTAACCAGTCATTGCCTG
>CAMHKP010000026.1 GCA_946185785.1 uncultured Alphaproteobacteria bacterium | reverse complement strand
ATATATGGTAATGACAATGAAAATTCTGCCCCAGTATCTTTATCTGTAAATTCTGTTATATAACCTGCTTCAACTTCAGCACGCCAGAAATAGTTTATACGCTTACCAAACGCAATATTTGCCCCAAACACTGGTTCAAAAGAATAATCGTCATGATCGGAATCTAAATCTGCTGGACTACCAGTAGTTGAGTACTTGTTTTTCCAGTTTAAAAAGTTCAATTCTGCACGAACCGAACCATACCAACCTGATTTTGCTTTGTCTTGATAGCTGTATGTGACGTCATAAGAGCCATTTCCGCTACGTGTTAAATAGCTTGGACGTGCGGCTTTTGTTGCTGCAAACGCAGGTGTTGCGACTGCAAAAAGTGCAATAACTGAAACTAATTTTTTCATGAAAAATTCCCCCTAATTTTTCTATAAGTATATCACATTTTGACCCCTTTTCCAAACGCAAAAAATCACTTGTTGACATCTTTTTGTAAAATTTGCTAAATTCGTTTTGTAAAGAAAGGATTTGAAATGAAGAAAATCATGTTTGTTCCTGTTTTGTTGGCTTTGGCGGCATGTGGTGGCGCACCAAGCAATATCGATGACGATAAAGTTTTCTTTGCTTTTGATTCTGCTGAAATCACCAGTGGTGCAAAAAAAGATTTGGAATCTCAATCTTTGTATATGAAGACACATAAAGATGCAAATGTTGTATTAGAAGGTCACTGTGACGAACGCGGTTCAAGTGAATATAACTTGGCATTGGGCGCATTGCGTGCTGGAAACGCTGCACATGTTATGATTAAAGACGGTATCGAACCAGAAAGGATCAAAACAATTTCTTATGGCAAGGAAAAGCCACAATATCTTGGCACAGGCGAAGAAGTCTGGTCCAAGAACAGAAATGTGACAACCAACGTCAAAGAAAAATAAAAAATTCGCCCAAACGGGCGATTTTTTATTGCCCACAAATTATTTTTTTACTAACATCACACACATGGAAGAAAAGACAGCAATATCTTTCGCAAATGTAGCCGCAGCATATGATAATGCTGTTGAAGTGCTTAGCGATGTCTCATTTAACATAAGCGGTGGTAATTTTTATTTCTTATCTGGTGCATCGGGTGCTGGCAAGACTACATTATTACGCCTTATATATATGTTGCATAAACCTTTGCGTGGGCAAATTAAATTGTTTGGGAAAAATACGGCTGAAATGTCACGTGATGACATTGCAAAAATGCATCACAAAATGGCAATCGTTTTTCAGGAATATTCGTTATTATCACACATGACCGTTTTCGACAATGTTGCATTACCACTGCGTGTGCGCGGTATTGCCGAAGATAAAGTAAAAAAGTTGGTTGCCAAGGTTCTTGATTGGGTTGGACTTGGTAAATTTGCCGACGTAAAACCGATGGAATTATCGGGCGGTCAACAACAAAGGGTTTCTGTTGCGCGTGCGATTATTATCCAGCCATCTATATTGCTGGCTGACGAACCGACTGGTAATTTGGATGATGAAAATGCGTCGCGCTTGATGGAATTGTTTATTCAAATGAATAAATTGTTCGGCACGACAATTATTCTGGCAACCCATAATAAAAAGCTTATGGAAACATATAAGTTTCCGGTAATGCATGTTGAAAATCATCGGGTCAGCTTTATCGGCAAATCAACGACATCCGCTGAACCAAAAAAAGTATGGAAAGGTCCAACCCCGAAAAACTATTTCACAGAATTGTCTAAACAATTTGATGATATTGGAAACGCATAATGAAACGCACAACTGTATTTTCATTGGTACACGAACAGTCCGCATTTATGACAGCGATTATGGCGTTGCTTAATTTCTTGGCGGTAATGGCGTTGGGAATTGCGATTTCAATTGGAACCGGTGTTGCGCGTTGGAATTCACAATGGGATTTGTTCGCCACGGTCCAGGTGACAAATCAAAATAACGAACCGTCTGTACGAAAAATTTTAAGTGATAACAAATCTAAAATCGAAACGATGCGCGAAGTATCAACCGATGAAATGAAGAATTTGATGCGTCCATGGATATCTGGTGGTGGCGCGTTGCAAAACTACCTGCCCAAAATGTGGGAAGTTAAATTCAAAACAGAATCGGATTTGGAAAGCGTTTCAAATGCAATTTCAAAACAGGCGCGCATATTAACACATGCCGATGCATTGGATGCACCGATGTCGGCTGGTTGGAAAATGATTTTAATTGCGGGACTTATCCTTGCAATGACATTGGGAACAATTGCGATTTGTGTTTCATATATTGCACGCAATACCGCAATGTTGCATAAACGCGAATTAGAAATATTGAATCAGGTTGGCGCAACAGATTCATTTATTGCGCACCAAATGCAAATTATTGTCACCAAGATTTGTATTGTGGCTGGAACGGTTGGTTTCATTGTTGCCACCCCAGTATTGTTGTTGGTTTTATCATCGGCACACGCGGCACGCGTTGGTCTGCTGGCGATGCTGGCGATAAATGGTGGCGGTTGGGTGTGCTTGGCTGTATTGCCTGTGCTGATAATGATTTTTGCGATTTGGATGACCCGTCGCACGACACTAAAAATTTTACAAAATGAATAAATGAAACTTTTAACCCCCTCATTTTTATTATTGGGATTTTTTGTCATGGGCGGCATGATATTCAAATCGTCTGCGCCACGAACATGTGGTGATATTATGGCGGACGATACAATATTTGTTTTGACTGGGGACGTGCGTCGTATTCCATTTGCTATGCGAACATTAAAACAATATCCCGACACAGATGTATATATTATTGGTGTTGGCGCAAACACAGCAACATTTGATTCAACGCGTCCTGTTATGATTGAATCCGAATCGAAATCAACATATCAAAACGCCATTGCGATAAAAAATATTGTAAACAAAACTGGTCTTGACCGAATCGTTATTATCACAACCGAAGATCACATGAATCGTGCTGAATACTTGATACGTCATGAATTACCAGAAACAGAAATTGTCACGTGTCCTGCGACACTTTATGGTATGCCAGCAGCGCGTCGATTGGAACGTTGGACAACAGAATATATAAAATACATTGTCACAATGCTTGGAATTAAAGAGGGTTAAAGATGTTAAGAACCATAATATTCAAAATCGCATCTGCCATACATTTTATTTTGTGGGCACCAATAATATTTGTTGGACTGATAAATGGTCGGCTAAATAATTTTTTGGTAATCAAGTGTTCTGGCGGACTGGCATTATTGGCACGAATTATATGTGGTGTTAAATATGCGGTACACTTTCCCCCAACCGAAGAAAACGGTATTCCATTATTGCCAAACGGCAACACCCGTTTTGATGGCAAGGCTATTGTTGCATCAAAACATATGTCATTATTAGAAATCATTGTGCTGGCACATGTGGTACCAAACGCATTTTTTATATGCAAGCGTGAAATAATGTGGTTTCCAATTTACGGCTGGGCATTTTGGCGCATGGGGTTGTTGCCAGTAAATCGTTCACGCGGTCACACAAATATGAAAAAGCTGGCAGCGGACGTTGCGAAAAAAATTATGAATGGCCGCACGCTGGTCATATTTCCCGAAGGTACACGTGTAAAACCGGGCGCACACGCACCGCTGCGTCGTGGCTTGTTATTCTTGGCCCAAGAATTAAAATTACCAATTTTACCAGTTGGAACAGATACGGGGCTTTATTGGCCAAAGCGTGGAAAAATGAACGCTGGTACGGCAAATGTTTATTTTGAACCAATGTTGCCATGCAATGCATCACTTGAAGAAATAACAGAAGCCATCAATCGTCACAGCGCATAAAAAATAAAAAACCGGCATTGCCGGTTTTTATTCGCACCAACTTTTACGTTTGCCGCCACTGTATGCGCGTCCATGTTTTTCATTTATTAAAACGCGACCAACATCACGACCATCGGGCAAAATTACATTAGCATCGATTCGGCCAATATATTTATCATCTTTGATATTCTTTAATTCAACGACAGTACCGCGCGGAACCAGTTGCATTAAACGTTCACGTGCCGCATTTGCACGTTGTGTTTCGCGTTCACAATTACCATGCATTTCAGGCGTATCAACATTAATTAAGCGCACACGCACATTTGCATCTGTATTTTTATCAACATGTGCAACCGCAGAAAAAGTATCGCCATCAAAAACATAGTCAACTGTTGCCGGCATCGCATATACACGATTTACAACAAACAATAAACACGCAAATCTAAAAATATTTTTCATGTTATTACATCAAACGTGGTGACCATGTTGGTTCCAAACCGTTAACATTATCTGGCAAATCAATGTCATAAATGTTTTGTCCGGTAATATCAACGCTGCGAATATGGCTTATGCGTTCAATATCATCTAATGCGCGCTCTGTTTCATAGTACACAATGCGACGTGAACCTGGCGCCCATGACGGTGCCTCCATAAACCAGCCACCAGCCAAAATCTTTTCATTACGGCCACGCGGATCCATAATACCAACATAGAACGTGTCATCAGCAATTTTTGTAAACGCAATAAATTGACCGTCTGGCGACCATGCTGGCGTTGCATAGCGCCCCGAACCATATGTAATGCGCTGTTCTGCCAATGTATCTAAATCCAGAACATGAATCTGTTGGCGACCCGTTCTGTCGGAATTGAACGCCATCTTTTTACCGTCTGGGGAATAAGATGGACTGGTGTTAATCGAATTACCAAACGTCAATTGGCGTAATGTCTTACTTTCAATATCATATTCATATATATGTGTAATACCATTTTTAACCAACGACAAAGCAATCTTTTTACCATCTGGCGAAAAACGTGGTGCGAAATTCATACCGCCAAACTGCCCCAACCTGCGCTGTTCACCGGTGTCTAAATCCAGACTCCACACCATCGGGTCATCATTATAATATGATAAAAATACAACCGTGCGCATATTAGGTGAAAAATGTGGCGACATAACAAACGACTTTTCATCAGACAGATACCGCAACCCGTACCCGTCCTGATCCATAATCGCCATACGTTTTGTACGATTATGTACCGGTCCCGTTTCCGCAATAAACACAATTTGTGTATCAAAGTATCCCAATTCGCCCGTAAGGCGTTCATAAATCGCATCAGCCATAATGTGCGCCATACGACGGACCGCTTTTTTTGACGCGACCAAACTTTGCGCTTCTATCTGTTCGGTACCATTTATATCCCAAACAAAGAATTCTAGTTTATATTTACCACCGGCTTCTGCATTCATGCGCGCCTGAACCAAAACTTGCGTTTTAATTGCCATCCAAGATTTAAATTTTGGCAATTCGCCCATTTTAACATATTCTGGAAACGCATCATGTGAAACGATACGAAACAACCCAGTGCGTTTAAGGTCGGCTTCCACAACTTCACGTATTGTTTTTGCATCACTTGATGAAACACCGTTGCCCGTTTCAAATTTTTGCACCGCAACCGATGTTGGATCCAATGCACCCGCAACAATATCAACCTTTAATTCACCACGACATGGCAAAACAAACGCGAAACAAATCGCAAACACTGTGATTATTTTTTTAAGCATATTTTTCCCTTCCATAATCATATTTAAACAATATCAACATTCTAAACATAGCAATAATAAAAAGCAAAAGTTTATTTTTAATTTTGTGATTTACACACGCCCACACCACCGCCATCACACCAGTCATTACCGCTGTATTTATATTTGTATTGACAATTGTAAATACACTGATATAGTCAACTGTAATTACGAACGTATTGTTAATTGTATAGGGGTCCGTCAATGCCAAATGTTATGCAGCAATTATTCATTATGAACATCGATGCATTGTTGCGCGAATATGCCGCGTACAAGACATTTAATAAATCTGATTGCGTTATAAATATGCGTATTCCAAAGCCCGTTCTGGATAAAATTAAACAGCTGGCTGAACAACAGCATGTCCCCTATCAGTCATTGATATCATCTGTGCTGTTTTCACTGGCAAATGTAGAAGACAAATAACAAATAAAAAAACGCGATCATTCGACCGCGTTTTTTAAATCTTTTCAAACAGGATTAACGAGCAAATACACCTTCAACGCATCCTAATGTTTGAAGACCTGCTGCACTGGTGACAAAACGCAAAAGGAATGCGACACCCAACAGCAAGATAAAACCAACCAATAAGCCAGTACCCTTTTCTTTGATATCTTTTATTTCGGCTTTACCAGAAGATATATATCCCCATGCCCAGCCAGCAATCATAAACCCAGCACCGATGAAAGCCAACATCTGCAACAACTTAAACACACTGTGCAAATCTGAGACCAATTCACATACTGCACTTGCATTTACTTGTGCAGCAAATGCATTACCCGCAATCATCATGCCAATAAGCGCCATGTTAAATTTATTCATAACTTTTTTCATAAAAATCCCCTTTTATAATTTCTTGTAATACAATTTTATCATAAAAATACTTATTATTCAAAT
>CAMHKP010000025.1 GCA_946185785.1 uncultured Alphaproteobacteria bacterium | reverse complement strand
CGGGGGGACAGATATGTATAAATGTTCATATACTGGTGATGGGCAAACCACTGAATTTGTGTTTGCTTTCCCGTTTTTTCAAACTGCCGATGTGCATGTTGCATTGGATAATGTTTTAACAGATTCTGGTTTTAGCATTGTGCCAAATGACGATTTTACGGGGGGACGAATCATTTTTATAGAAGCCCCAGCGGAAAACGTCCAAATTGATATATTTCGGCAAATATCATTGTCGCGAATCATAGATTATCAGCCGACGGCTAAAATAGACCCCGAAGATTTAAATTCGGATTTTAATTTCTTGTTGGCGGCATTCCAAGATTTGCGTGCAGTTGATGTTGATTTAACAGAATGGAGAAATATTCACGATAATGTGACAGCGTTTCTAAATTACACAATGGATGTAATTGAAGATAAATTGTCGGGTGGGGGTGTTTTGGGGCTGTATAACAATTTGTTATCGGTGTTGGCAAGCGCATTGCCAGAACTGATTAATGATTATGGTTCTATTACCGATCCGGCACCAAGCGAAAACAGAGATGATTACGGCGTTCTATAATTTTATGGATGTGTGGAATCGGCATATAAATATGACGACACCATCGCATCACAGAAAAATAATGGAATTCTTGGTCGATGTATTGGAAAACGAGCCGCATCGTGGTTTGTTGACCGCGTTTCGACATTCTGGGAAATCGACAGTCGTTGGAATATTTGCAGCATGTGCATTATATATGAACCCAAATATGCGAATACTGATATTGTCGGCAGAAAACGTATTAGCATCGCGCATGGTGAATCATATTCGTAATATCTTGGAAAATCATCCGCTGTGTGTTGATATGGTGCCTAAAAATAAAAAAGAGTGGGCATCAGGGCGCATAACAATAAATCGTTCGGTTGGGATTCGCGAACCGTCTGTTATATGTCAGGGTATTCATGGTAATATTACTGGTTCACGTGCAGATTTAATCATATGTGATGATATAGAAGTACCAAATACATGTAATACAGCACAAAAACGCGATATGCTGCGTGAAAGATTGCGGGAATTGGACTTTATCTTATCACCAAATGGTGCAATCGTATATATCGGTACACCACATACAACCGATACAATATACCGAACAGAAAATGACGATTAAGAATTATTGGTGTTGTCGTGTTTCAGCGAGCTTACGCTTAAACGCAACTTTTCCAACAATTTTGTGCCTTCTTCGCCAAACATAGGAAGATATGTTTCGTATTCTAGCATATCCGCCTGAAGTTGTGCGCGCGCACGATCGGTCAATGGATTTGAAATCAAATCATTTGCCGTATTCCAACGCATATACGCATTGTATGTTTGATCAACCGTTGCCCAATGTTGCGATAATTCTGGATGTTTAACAGATATAAGCGAACGAATCTTTTGTATCCATTCGACACCAAAGGATTTTACAATTGGTAATTGTTCCATGCGATTCAAACCATCTTGGTCTGGGGTAAAATTTAAAATCGCAGATTGTAATTCGTTCCATTGCGAATCAGATAAATTGATGTTAACAACAGATTCAGCCATCATGCCACCATATGGCAATAAATCGCGTTCAATGGAATCCATCGGTGTTTTGCCAGACTTTAAATTTTCGATGTGTTTGGCCAATAACTTTCCGGTTGGTAATTCGGCCAATGCGGAAAGCACGTCTGGGGTTGCTTCATCTACAAAAACAGGATTCACTGCGCCCCAGCCACCAATGATAACATGTGCCTGGCGGTAAAGGTTTAATAATTTCTGTGCGACGGTGCTGGCTTTTGGTTTCATGGTTCTCTCTCCAATAAATATGGGTTATTCCATTACAATCATGATTACCTTGTGCATAGATTTGCCGGTGATTTTTTCAGATGCGGTTGCGCCTTGACCATAAATCTTGCCCTTGGAATCTGCGCGTACAGCAACAATTTGTGCGGTTGCGACATCTGTTGGTTCTAGTTTTGCAAAGTCGGCATCAATGCAGATCGCCATATCACCCACAGCAACATTGGCGTTTATATCGGCAAACACATATGATTTTTCAGGTAAAAAGCCGCCCAAGTGTTTTGTGTTTGGAATAACTGCATAAATACCCTTGCGCCCTTCAAGGTTCATTGGGGCAACAATCATATTTTCATCAGATTTTTTGAAATTGATTGTGCGACCCGCTGGAGTTCCAAATACCGGAACCAGCTTTTTACGTGCGCTGTCATATAATTTTGCACCGTACAGACCGTCATGCATATCAATTCCAGATACAGGATTGCCCGGTACCAATACAGATTTAACACGTTCTTTGACCTTGCTGATTTGTTTGTTCAGTTCGCCAGATTTATATAAGTTGGCGATTTTTTCAAACATATTCGCAGCAGTCATTGTGAATGACTTTGCCAATGGTTCAATTTCGTTTTCATAGATTTCGCGTTGACCAACCTCAATCTTATGATACACAGACAGGGTCATACCGGCATCCTTGGCGGCCTGGGCGATTGTTTTGCCAGATTGCTGACGAATTTTGCGCAGACCAGAACCGAAAACCTTTAACCCACTGTTTTCGTTGTCATTCAAGCGGCGTTTGATTTCGTTTTGCCATTGTGATGCAACATCATCGGATTCTTTGATGAAAATGTCGGACAGTTTACAGCCCAAAATATTGCAAATATTCAGCAACTGTTTCTGGTTCAAACGGCGAACACCTTTTTCAATTTTAGACACCGCAGACAGAGACAAACCCGCACGACGCGACAGTTCGGTCATTTTCATGCCACGTGCAAGACGTATGTTACGAATATTATTTGGAAAAATGATTTCTTCTTGGGCCATTATAAACTCCTTGAAATACTTGACAAAATATTAGTCAATTTTTTTGAGTCGTGCAAGTAAAAATTATAATGGCATATCGTCTGGAATATCACTTGGGTCAATATCTGGAACTGGTGCTGGTGCAACATCGCCAGTTGGTTCGTCCATTGGGATGAATGCCGCTGCTGCACGTGCCGCTGCATCGTCCAGATTATCAAACAGACTGTATTCACCAAAGAACGCAGTGTGAATTGTTTCGGTGCGGCCATGACGGTTTTTACCGATGATAATTTCTGCCTTGTTATGTGCACGTTCCATACGGCGTTTATAGTTTTCTTGAATCTTTTCGTTAACGTTGCCAGAAATCTTGTTTGATGGGTCACGATTTTCAAGATAGTATTCTTCACGATATGTGAACATAACAATATCAGCGTCCTGTTCAATAGAACCAGAATCACGCAAGTCGGACAACATTGGGTGTTTATCATCACGCGATTCAACACTACGTGATAACTGGGACAGGGCGATGACAGGAACGTTCATTTCCTTGGCCAGTATTTTCAGGCTTCGTGTGATTTCAGACAATTCTTGAACACGGTTTTCAATCTTGCGGCCACCTGGCAAAGTCATAAGCTGAAGATAGTCAATCACAATCAGTGCAACCCCACCAGCCTTGCGAGCCAAACGGCGCACACGGGTACGCATCATTGGTACAGACATACCCGGTGTGTCATCAATATATAATGGAACACGACCCAATGCGGATGCATATTGGGTTAATTTCAAGAAATCGCTGTCATCTAATGAGCCATCGCGTTGCGCAGTCACAGGTATCTTGGCCTGAGATGATACAACACGTGCGGCCAACTGACTCTGCGACATTTCAAGGCTGAAGAAAACGACGGCACCTTTGTATCGTTCGTTTGCGCGACCAGACATAATTGCGTTTGCGGCATTAAATGCGATATTCATTGCCAATGTTGTTTTACCCATACCAGGACGACCAGCAATAATAATCAAATCGGAATTGTGCAGACCGCTAATAGACTTATCAAGCGCGGTTAGACCAGTTGTTAAACCAGATATACCTTCGGTTTTGTACGCAGCAGCTGCTTCGTCCAATGCGCCTTGTAATGCGGTTGATAAAGGCACAATTTCTTTTTCGGTCGAACCAGTTGTCGCCATATCAAACAATTTTTGTTCGGCAACTTCTATCTGGCGCGAAACAGGGTTGTCTAAGTCTTCGGTAAAGGCATCATCAGTAATGCTTTGACCAATTGCAATTAAATCGCGACGCATCGCGTTGTCATAAACAATGCGGCCATATTGTTCAACATTTACAACCGTTGTTCCCGCAGATGCCAATTGTGTCAAATAGTCAACACCACCAACAGATTCCAGTGTGCCTTGCTGGTCCAGATAATTTTTTGCGGTGATAATATCAAATGGAATACCCGCAGAAAACTGACGCATGGCAAGTTTATAGATTTCTTGGTGCGCTGGGTGTGAAAAGTGTTCGGGCTTTAAGAATTCGGATACACGTTCCAACGCGCGATTGTCCATTAAAACCGCCGCCAAAACAGCCTGTTCGGCTTCTAAATTTGTTGGTAAAGTTTTCGGGGTAAAGTCCATGGTTGATATAGTATATAAAAATTTTGCGTTTTCAACGCCTTTTTTACGTGGATATAAAACCCTTAAAATTCCAATAGTTGACGCGGATGGAAATCCGGCATGGCCGGAAATGTTCCCATTGGACAAGGTGGACAGCCTGCGTGATACGGTGGGCGCGCGACATTTCGCGTCCCAGATGATGTTAAATCCTGTGCCAATGGAACGAATCAGATTAGACCCAGGTGCAATGCATTTTTATGACGATGAGTTTAACCCACATAATGCGCGAATTGGTGATGCGTTGATAACAGGGGCATCTGTTTATTGGGACCCCAGTTCCGCAGGTCAAAATTCAGACGGCAGTGTTTGCGTAATGATATATCGTGATGATAAATCACATCGTGTATTTATACATGATGTTATATATATGCGAATTTCAGAAAACGATGAACATCCAATGGCGCACCAATGTGATAAGGTGCTGGATTTTATGGCGCATCATAATATGCATCGAATTTATGTGGAAACAAATGGTATTGGAAATACGTTGCCCGAAATACTGCGCGATTGTGCGCACCGCTGTGGCCGTGATATTACGGTGGCACGTGTTGTGAACAATAAACGTAAAAGCGACCGAATAATAGACACCATTGAACCGATATTATCAACCGGACGTATGTATTGCGCATCGCGGGTGCGTACAACACCATTGTTGGCGGAAATGATTGGCTGGTCACCGATTGGAAACACTACACATGATGACGGCATAGACGCAGTTGCTGGGGCAATTGCAAATCCACCGATACCCGTTCGTGCAATTGGACGGGTGGCGCAGATTTATTCTGCAAATACAAAATTTCAAATTTCTTAATAAATAAAGGATGAAATATGTCAACAAACATTAAACAATTACAGCAGATGTATGCGCGTGCAATAAATATGCGTGCACCATGGATTAAACGTTGGGACGATGCGCGCAGATATACAATGCCCACAGATGATAACGATATGGCAACATTGTTTGATTCAACAGCGGCAGACAGTGCCGATAATTTAGCGGCATCTATGTATTCGCTTATTACGCCACCGGAATCATTGTGGATGACACTTGTTCCAGAAAGCGAAGATTCACCGAATGCCGAAATCGCGACAGCAGCGTTTCGTGCGAATTTGAATGATTCTAATTTTTATACAACGATTCACCAATGCTATATGGATTTAGTTGTAAATGGGACAGCGTGTTTGTTTATGGCGGAAAATCCAATTGGGGCATCGTCTGCATTTTCATTCACAGCAATTCCAATGTATGATATTGCGATTTTGCCGAATGCGGTATTTCATACGACATCTATGCATGCGTGTGATGTTGTTGCGCGTTTTCCAACGTGGACACCACCAGCCGATTTGCGTGATAAAATTGCACGCGATCCAGAAATGCCGTTGAAGTTAGTGCAAAGTCTGGTTGGTACAGATTTTGTTGCATGGTTAGATGTCGGTGGTGATATTGAAAATAATATTGTATCTACTGGAACATTCGAAACGAATCCATATATCATTTTCCGCTGGTCGCTGGCCAGTGGTGAATTATATGGTCGTGGTCCGGTAATGCGTGCATTGCCAGATATCAAGACGGCAAACAAAGTTGTGGAATTGGTTCTTAAAAACGCAACGATTGCGGTTTCTGGTATATGGCAGGCAGATGATGATGGCGTAATAAATTTGGCAAATATAAACTTGACCCCAGGCGCAATTATACCAAAAGCCGTTGGTTCATCGGGCTTAACCCCATTGTCATCGGGTGCGAATTTTGATGTTTCACAACTTGTGTTGAAAGATTTGCGCGAACGTATTCGTCATGCCTTGTTGGCCGACAGGTTAGGTTTGTTGTCAGAAAAGGAAATGACGGCAACCGAAATCATGGCGCGTAATGCAGATATGATGCGGATACTGGGGGCGACATATGGTCGTCTGTTGCACGAATTTATTCGTCCATTGGTTGACAGGGGATTACAGATTTTATCGCGTCGAGGTGCAATTGAGAAGATTGTGTTAAACAGTGATGCTGAATTGAAATACATTGCGCCAATTACGCAAATGGCGATTGCAGAAAATATTATATAGGGTGGGGGTAAATCATGACCGATTTAGAAAAAAATTATGTGCGTGCTTTTAATAC
>CAMHKP010000024.1 GCA_946185785.1 uncultured Alphaproteobacteria bacterium | reverse complement strand
AACAAGGATGCTTTGATTTCGTATCAAAATGCTATGAATCATCTGATGCTTCCATCACAAGTGCAATGTCACAATTATTGGGAAACAGCATAATCATATTACAACCAGACAAAATAAAACTTAGCACACAATTATGTACTGATTATGTTGATTCTTGCAACAATATGTTTGCCCAAGAAGGTGTCGGTGATATTATCAAACAATATGTTGAAATGCGCGAAAACGAAGATGTTTTATCGGCATGTCGTGCCGTTGTGAAACAGTGTTTTGATAAATACGGTGGCGCAGGATACGAAAACTTTTATTATCCATACAGTGGATTGTTCGAACGTGGCAAGGCACCCGATTGGTTTGCATTATACGACACAGACGGAAAAACCATGAAATCACCTTGTGCACAACAATTGGCAAACATTGCGTCATGCAATGACAAGGATATTATTGAAAAAGCGTTCGGTGGTTTTGATGTTCATACCGTATTGCAAAAGAAACTTAAAAACGGCGACAAACTGTTTGCCATTGTAGATCCGTCCGACGAATCAACAATTAACGAATACGGCCTAAATAATGGTGCACCAGAAAGCATCACAACCGATCAAGACGACACCGAAACAATAACACGTCTGCGTCATCGTGAATTACGTTCAGTTGGGGTTGCAACCGAAATTTATAACCAGATTATCGACACGCTTTCAACCCAGTGCATGAACATAAATGGTCGATTTATGGAAGTACAATTCTTGCAGAACGGTATTTACGACATTACTAATTACTGTCAGTGGCACGATACAACCAATGATGGTGATGACTCAATTTATACACAACTAGCTAATGCTTATGGTATAGGAAATAACGAAAATATGTGTCCACGTGATTACGCATTATCTGTTGACACGCAATCGTGGGGGGCTTGTTCATGTTGGGGCAACGGTGGTCGTCGCAGTAAAAATGGTAAAACGGCAACCTGTGTTGCTGAATTGCCGACAAATACCACCGATGTAAACGATGCGTCATGTTTAACACAGACTTTCAGTATTTCTAATGCCCAATTTAACAATTCTTCTGTTTGGTGCACACAGCCGGTCACAGATAGCGCCAATCGTGTATGTCCAGGTGATTATTATAACATATATAAACTTTCTGACACGTCTTACAAATGTTCCACATCAAGCACAAGCGATAATTCACCTGGCTCATACTTTGAAACATTGGTACCAGAAGGAATATAAGATAAAGATTGTTTTATATTACGACAGAACGCAAATCATCAGCAATCATCTTGGATGCAGATTTGTTGTGACGATACCATAATTTATCAGCCGATGACAAATCAGCAACCATCTTTTTTCGCGCATTTGATGTCGTCAATTTTATAAATTCACGAATGACGTTTTCAACCGTTGCATCGCCACCCAGCAATTCTGGATACACACCACGATTTAACAAAATATTCACCAATGATACCCAATGAATATTTATTACACGTCGTGCCAACCATACTGTTATTGGATTCATGCGATAAACAACAATTGCAGGTATATGCAACATCGCCAGTTCAGCCGATACAGTGCCACTGGCCACAATGGCGATATACGTTTTTGCATACAAATCATAACGTTCACTTGAATCAACCAATTCAACCGAAACAGGCCATTTATCCACCGATTGCGCAACATATTCGCGTGTTGTTTCAACCGTTGGTATTACATATTTATAACTATGGCCAGATTGCACCAATTTTTCAACGACTTCGCGATAAAGCGGCATTAAACGCTTCACTTCGGACATACGGCTGCCTGGGACAAGTGTGACAATCTTTTGCTTTGTTGTACGTGTCTTTCTGCCAATTAACCCATCGGCAATTGGATGGCCCACCGCCATCGTGTCCAGACCATATTTAGTAAAATAGGGCAATTCAAAGTCAAAAAACGCATACAATTTATCAAATATTTTGGCGTATTTCTTCGCGCGTCCGGGTCGCCATGCCCAAACCTGGGGCGCAACGACGTGGTGAAAACGCATACCATGCGCAATTAAATCGCGTCCCGCGCGCGATTTGCGCAATTTTGAAATCACACTGTGCGCAAATCCAGGCGAATCTATGGTCAAAACAATGTCTGGCGATTCATCTATAATTGCGTTTACGGTTTGTTTGATACGATGTGTTAATGTACGCGCATGAGCAACAACCTCAAGTGCACCCATAACCGCCAAATCAGCCATCGGGAATATGGGTTTCAAGCCCGCGCGCGACATATTTTCGCCACCAATACCAACAAATTTTGTGTCTTTCATTTCGCGCATTATTCGTGCGCCCAACACATCACCCGACACTTCCCCAGCAATAATAAATATTTTAAGTTTTTTATTCCGCATCTTTAGATGTGCCAATTCCACGTTTAGAACGATTTTCAATAAAGTCTATGGCATCCATAGCGTATTTATTATTCTTAACTTCCTTGCGTACCTTGGCCAGACGTTCGGAAACCGTACCTTCGGTACCATGGAAAACCGCACTGTACACAGCGTGGATTGCATGCATATCTTCGTTGGTAAAACCATGACGCATCAGTCCAACACGATTTATTGTACGGTATACAGCACGCGGACTGCCTTCGTATATGGCATATGGCAAAATATCATTAGTGACACCCGTCATTGCCGCGACAAAAGCATTTCGCCCAATTCGCGAAAACTGTAATACCATAACGCCACCAGACAATATAACAAAATCTTCAACTTCGACATGACCGGCAACCTGTACCAGGTTAGACATAACAACATTATTGCCGACCTTGCAATCGTGTCCAATATGGGCATTAACCATAATCTGGCAATCATCACCGATTTCCGTACCATCAGATGCAGGTGTCCCCGAATGAATTGTCACATATTCACGAATACGGCAACGCTTGCCAATGCGTAAACCAGTCATGGTATTTTCATCCTGCCATTTCAAATCTTGACTCATCACGCCAAGAACAGCAAATGGATATACAATTGAATCATCGCCAATTGTGGTTTTTCCATCAACAACGACATTTGATATTAATTCAACACGGTCGCCCAGAACAACGTTTGGACCAACTATACAGTTTGGACCAATTTTACAATCGGCGCCCAAAACGGCACCCTCGTGAATAATTGCAGTTGGATGTATTGCCATAATATTTAAACCCCATATAACATACTATTATAAAGAAATAATACATTATCAGCACACTAATTGGTATTAAATAAATATAACAAATTATAACAAATATTTGGATTCAGCCCATAAATTCCCATGCGGTAAATTTGCCAAGCAAACAATTCCAATAGCAGATATAACTGGCATAGTTGTAATAATCCCAAACGCCAAAATTGTAGCCGCATACAACTTATCCCCCAGCGCAGTCGGTGTTTTACCTGAATGCCACACAGAAAGGGCAAACAACACAAACATCGCCGCCACTGTCCCAAGGAACACTGGCACAGATTCAGTCATAATAAATACTGCAAAACCAAGCATAACAACAAAACGCACCATCCATTTTAACTTAACATATGCACTGTCGTGTATTTTGTTCGATGGTTTTATATTACGCACCGCAGCAGTTGCCGCAAACAACATTCCAACAACCATTATCGCAATAAGATGCAGCCATGTTAAATTTCCCAATTGCCCAAAGCGAAAGAATTCTGGTTGCATCAACATAGCAGTTGTCGTTGCCATTATAACAAGCAACACCCCTGGCACATCACGCATTTCCGATTTAGCTATATGTCCAACCAAGAAACCAGATGCCGCTGCGCCAATCTGTAATAATGGTCCCCACCATGCATGCGTATCGGACAGCCCCAGCGCAACAGCCGCCAACGCCACATATAACCAATTTTCACGTTTTGCAAATATCTTGGTGCGTAAATGCGACCCCACAAACACAGATGCCACAAATACAATCGCCGCAACCATAAATGGTAATGTCGATGTATTATCACGCAATACACTGTAATTGCCCCCAAACAGAACAATCCATCCAAATGTCATCAGCACAACCCAAAAAGACACGTGCTTTAATATATGCAATGACCACCCAAGGCGACTTGTTATATCAAAATTCAATGCCCACACCAACACGTAAAGTGGTAATGTTAAAACGGCAGACCATAAAAACGCAGGCGCCATCAGTGCCGCATTATTAAACGCACTTATTGCACTTTGAACAATGATTGCATCTTCAAACATAAACTTGCCTTTTTCTTTTGTTGAATTATTATATAGGCATGATTCAAAAACAAGCAATTTTTACCCTTATGGGTGGACGTGTTAAATTTGCACGCGGAATATACAATCCTACATGTGATGCAGTATGGCTGGCAGCAATGGCGGCAAATGTACGCGCCAAAAGTGTTCTGGACGTTGGTGTTGGAACGGGCGGGGCAATATTGTGTTTGATGGCGAACAACCCAGATATTAAAACCGCTGTTGGTCTAGATACGTCCAAACAGATGCTGGCCGAATGCGAACATAATGCCGAATTAAATGGTAAAACCATTGAACTTATAAATGCCGACATTATGACATGGCGCACCCCACGTACATTTGATCTGGTTATAACAAATCCGCCATACTTTCGTGGCACCCCCGCACACCATAACGCCCACCATAATGCTGATATATCTAACTGGATTAAACGTGCCGTTGCACGTGTAAAGCCACGTGGCACCATTTGCGCGATTGTTGACAGCGCGGTACTTGCCAATACGATTAGTGTCTTGGCCACAACATGTGGCGACATTTCGATATTTCCATTATTTAGCAAGAAAACAACCGCTGAACGCGTATTGGTAAGCGCACGTGTTGGCACCCACGGAATTTCCACCGTCAATCGCGGACTGGATATGAATTGTGATTTAGTATTGCGTGATGGCTTGACTATTGCCGCCACATTGTCTAAACTAGGGCAGATATGATAAGTTTTATTACAAGATATTTTTCATCCATCTGGTCGCTGATATCATGGCCATTCCGCGCAATTTGGCGCGTAATTGCGCGTATTTTCCCATCGCGCGAATTTACGGTTATGGACACACCAAATGGTAATGTTTATACGTACCAACAGAGCAGTTTCTGGCGTTTCACCAGATTTTGTGGAAAAATAGGCCTTGTTATATGGGCAACATGGTCTACGTATGTCTTTATATATCATCGTCCAATGTTGCAAAAACGCACCGCCCAGTTAGAAGAAATGCGTGCCACACATGATCGTCATATGGCTGATTTACAGACTTACCTGAACAAATTTAATGAATTAACACGCAATTTGAACGTCACTGACGATAAAATATTACATGCGGAAAAATTGACCGATGCACAAAAGGAAGAATTATTAAACAATCGTCTTAAAACTTGGGGCGAACTAGACTTCTTGCGCACGCGATTGACCGAAATGTTCACGAATGCAGACTATGCCCCCGAATACACAAAAATGGCAGAATTGTCCGCTGAATATGAAATTGTACGCGCTGAAAACGAAGCACTGCGCAAACAAAGCGATCAAATTGCCGAAAATGTCCAAGCAATTGCCGAAGCCGATGCTAAAATTGTTGATGTTGTGTCCAAGATGACAAACGAAAATGTTGATGATTTGCGCAAGAATATAAAAAGAATAAGCGCAACAATTGCATCACTGGGACTTAATGAAAAGACATTGGTAGAAAAGGCAAATAAATATTCTAGTCCAACCGTAGGTGCCGCATTTAATCCAATGGAAATGAATAAGACACTTGATCCAAAATATCAAAAACTGGCTGATGGTTTGGAATTGTGGAACGGGTTGGCAAAATTAGCACGTATATTGCCAATGGGCGCACCTGTAAAATCACTAAACGTGACGTCTAACTATGGTATGCGCAAAGATCCATTTACTGGAAAACAAAAGCAACATCGCGGTATTGACTTTGCTGGGAAAATTGGCACCGAACTTATGGCGGTTGCACCGGGTCGTGTTATTTCAGCCGGTGAACGTGTTGGTTATGGTTTGACGGTGGAAATTGACCATGGACTTGGGTTCACCACATTATATGCACATTTGTCCAAGGCGACCGTTGCACGTGGCGATTGGGTTCGTCCGGGAACTGTCGTTGGACTTGGGGGTTCATCTGGGCGTTCAACGGGACCACACTTGCACTATGAAATTCGGTACAAGGGCGATCCGTTTAACCCCAGCAAATTTGTAAAGGAATAGAGAGATGCTAGCATTTACTAATTCAAGTGAAAAACAATCACCAACCGTCATTGGCGCGGGATGTCATGTGACGGGCGATATAAAGACAGATCACACCGTTCAAATTCATGGGTCCATTGTGGGCGATGTCACCGCAACGACCGTTGTAATCGGGCGGGGCGGTTGTGTCGAAGGCGCAATTGTTGCCGACAATCTGTTTTTACACGGAACATTAAAAGGGCCAGCAACGGTCAACAATGCAAATATGTTCAGTGCGGCACAAATGATTGGCGAATTAAGTTATCGCACATTAAACATCACTGCGAATACCGCATTGGAATGCAAATTAACAAAACGCAAAGACAAGGATAAAAAGCATGAATAAAACAGTATCCAAGGTTTATATAGCTGCCGATCATCGTGGGGTGGGGCTAAAATTGTATTTAATCGAAATGCTGAATGCGGCGGGGTATATGGTTGTGAACCTGGGGACCGACGACATAAATACACCAGTCGATTATCCCGATGTTGCGA
>CAMHKP010000023.1 GCA_946185785.1 uncultured Alphaproteobacteria bacterium | reverse complement strand
ACCCTCGACTATAAACAATTCGGTGCCATCAACCCCGTGTTTAGAACAATCTGCCAATTTCGCCGGCATACGCGCACGTTTGGTCGGGGTTTTACGGGCGATTTCCTTGACCTGTTTCGTTTTGATACGGGCATTGGCCAGGTTTATAACAAAATCAAGAATCGCGTTTGCTGTTTTCGGGTCGGATGCCAAAAACATTTCCCATGGGTCACGTAATGCGTTTTCGGTATAGCGTGCAATTTCAGGGTTGGATAATTTTTCCTTGGTCTGACCTAAAAATTGTGGCGTTTTATAAAACACAGATACAATCGCCGCAACCGAATCAAAAACATCTTCACCAATAATATTTGCCGCGGCCTTGTTATTTACCTTTTCCCCGTATGCCTTGATTCCCTTGGTAATTGCAGACTTAAATCCACTTTCGTGTGTACCACCGTCAATTGTCGCAATTGTATTACAATATGATGCAAAGAATCCATCGTCCGATGCCGCACCGTTTTCGTCTGTTAATATAGTCAGCGCCCATTCAACACGTCCGGCATCGTCTGGAAAATCAACAGTGCCACTAAATATACGTGGTAAAATTTTGGGCTGCGATTCGGTTTTTTCAGCCAAGAAGTCCGCAACACCATTTGCATAATAAAACGTTGTGTTGGCTGGGATACCCATATCTTCGGTTAATAATGCCGGATTGCAACGCCAGTCAATCTTTACCCCGCGTGACAGGAAAGCCTTGGCACGCGCCATACGATAAATCTTAATCGGTTTGAACACCGCGTTCGCACCAAATATTTCATCATCCAATGTGAAACGGATTTTTGTTCCATGCCCCTTGGTCGCATCACCGCGCGTAATAGGCGATGTTGTTTTGCCACGGGAAAAAGTCTGGTGCCATTCGTACCCGTCACGTGAAATAGTCACAATCATTTCCGCAGACAATGCATTCACAACCGCAGAACCAACACCATGCAGACCGCCACTGGTTTTATACACATTATTATTGAACTTACCACCCGAATGAAGTGTTGTTAAAATAACCTCTAGTGCAGATTTCCCAGGGTATTTGGGATGTTCGTCCACCGGAATACCGCGTCCGTCATCGGTAATTTCAATCGTCTTGGCATCGATAAGGTCAACCGATATCTTCTTTGCAAATCCCGCGACCGCTTCGTCAATAGAATTGTCCAAAATTTCAACCGGCAAATGATGCCAAGCCTTTTCATCTGTGCCGCCAATATACATTCCTGGGCGCAGACGAACAGGTTCCAGACCCTCTAAGACCTGAATGTCGGATGCGTCATATGTGTGTGTGTTCTTTTCAACCATAGTGATATATTATTAGAACATTATTTGATTTTGTGCAAGCGGTTTTGCGCAGATTTTATGGTGTTTTTTGTTGGGGTGGGGGCTTGATTTTGCATTTTTGTGCCCTATATTTATGCCAAGTAATATTACGGAATTAAAAAAATGAATAAAAATCCATACGAAGTTTTGGGGGTTGCGCGTGACGCAACGGACGCTGATATCAAGCGGGCTTACCATAAATTGGTGCTTAAATACCATCCAGATAAAAATCCAGGGGACAAGACTGCCGAAGAAAAGTTCAAGGAAGTCAATAATGCCTTTGATATTTTAAAAGACCCACAGAAACGCGCGGCATATGACCGTTTTGGTGATGCAGCATTTGCTGGGGGTAATGGCGCATCTGCGGGGGCTGGATTTGGCGGAAATCCGTTTGGAAATGGCGCGTTCCATTTTGATATGGGCGGTGGCGCCGGTATGGACGATATTTTACGCGAAGCAATGCGTGGATTCGGGTTTGATATGGGTGGTGGTCGTGGCAGTGCAGCACAAAACAGGGCAGGTCGCGATTTGCTGGACGAAGTAGTCATTGACCTGAAAGATGCTTATTTTGGTACGACACATACAGTCAATTTTTCCAGCAAGGTGACATGCGATAAATGTCATGGATATGGTACGGCGGATGGCAAGGTGGCACCCACATGTTCGCGTTGTGGCGGGTCGGGCTATGTTCACACGCGCCAAGGGTTCTTTGCAATGGAAACACCATGCCCAGAATGTAATGGTTTGGGACATAAGATTGAAAAGAAGTGTTCGGCATGTGATGGAACGGGTTCGGTTCATAAATCACGCAGTATAGATGTTAAAATTCCAGCCGGTATCGAAGATGGGGCGCGTTTGCGTTTGGCAGGTCAGGGTGAAGCAGGTACAAACGGTGCACCGTCTGGTGATTTCTATTTGGATGTGCGTGTAAGACCAGATAAACGATTCGTGCGTAATGGTGCCGATTTAATCACACGTGTTGATGTTCCGTTCACGACACTTGCGCTGGGCGGTGAAATTGAAATAGAAACCATCGATGATAAAAAATTGTCGGTAAAAGTTCCAAGTGGTACCCAGGTCGGTGAAAAACTGCGCGTACGTGGTCACGGTATGCCAACTGGGCGCCGCGATTCGTTTGGTGATTTGTATATCGATATCGCAATAACAATTCCAACAAAACTGACCGAAAAACAGAAAAAGATTTTAACCGAATTTGCTGAAACAAAATCAGCAAAAAAGGGTTGGTTTTAAGTGTTAATTTTAAATATATAAAAAACGCGCTATGTACAAGAATTGCTGTACATAGCGCGTTTTTTTTTCACTGTTCATCGACAGCCGGTCTCCCGATGATTATTTCTTTTTCGCTTTCTTTAATTTTTCGACAAATGTAAATGTATATTGTGTTGCGGACCATACAGATGCCAGTAATGATACCCACAAACCAATAATACCAATTTGTGATAACAGATTCATCGCCATCAAATATGACTTTGAAATTGTTTCTGGGGTGACCAACGTGCTTAATGCAAACAGACCCAAAAACGCAGTGATTGTTATCATTTGGAATGTTGTTTTTACTTTGCCCAGTGAAAAGCGTGCCTTTGGTACCGGCATTTCAATTTTTTGTGTGCCCAAGAATTCACGCAGGCCACTGACATACAATTCACGTGCAATTAAAATAATTACTGGAACGACAATAAACCAAACCGGCATCATTACTGTTAACATAATCAGTGTATTCACAACCAATAATTTATCACCAATGTGATCCATAACACCGCCAAGTTTAGTGCATACGTTATATTTGCGTGCCAAGAAACCATCAAAGAAGTCAGACAGTGCACCTAAAACAAACAGTATCAAAGATGTCCAATATAATTGAAACATCAATGTTGGTATAATCGCAAAAGACGCAGCAATGCGAAATGCGGACAAGAAATTTACAAAGAACTTCATATATTTTTTCTCCTTTATTTATAGGTTCATATACGAACAGTTTTGATTATAACACGTCTTAATGGAAATAGTCATATATTTTTTTTGCGGCAACTTCGCCCAGTTCTGGGACACGTAATAATGCGGTCATATCGGCATCCATTATCGCGCGTACCGAACCAAAGTGGGTAAGTAATAGATGTTTGCGTTTTGGGCCAATACCGTCTATTTCATCAAGAACAGATGCGGTCATTTTCTTCGCACGTGTTGTGCGATGATAGGTTATAACGAATCGGTGTGCTTCGTCACGAACGGCACGCAACATCAAAAACAATGACGAATCTTTTGGTAAATCGTGATATTCGGAACCGTCTGGCAAAATAAAATGTTCATCACCATTGCGAACTTCGCCCTTGGTCACACCAAATATAGGAATGTTCGGTGCGACTTTATGTGCAATGTTCCATTGTGCCCGTCCACCATCAACGATTATTAAATTTAGTTTTGGTCCGTGTTCAACTGCGCGTGATACAAATTCTTCCATCATGGCAATATCGTTGCCAGCGCGTTTTTTGTCGTTCAGTTTAAAATGACGATAGCCTGATTTTTCAAAACCATTATGGCCAAATGTTATCATTGCACCAACTGGGTTAGTACTAAATAAATGGGAATTATCAAACACCCCAGCCAGTTCTATTTTTAACCCCAGTAATTTTTCAAATGCAATTACATTTTTATTCCAATCTAAAATAGTGCTATGTGCACGATTCCGCCGTATACCGCGATTTGATGTGTTTGTTAGTGCAGCGATTTTATCACGACAAATAGCAGCATTTTCAAAATCCATATTTGCGGAATATTTCTGCATTTGCTTTTGTAAATCATTTATGATTGGTTCGCTGTCTCCGGTCAAAATTCGTCGTGCCAATGCAACACGTTCGTTGTAATCGTTTTGTTTGATTGTACATGGACCACTGCACCGTCCAATTTGGTATAACAGGCATGGACGCGTACGGTTATTCATAAATGTATCGGTACAAGTCCGCAATCCACATACTTTTTGAATAGTTTTTATTGCATCGTTCAGCGCAGATACAGACGGGTACGGCCCAAAAACATCGCGACGTTGGGTAATTTTTCCACGAAATTTCATTAATCGTGGGTATTTTGCGGACGTTAGCGCAATCATTGGGTACATTTTCCCATCGGTCAACATGATGTTGTATTTTGGCTTTTGGGTTTTTATCAGTTCTTGTTCCCGAACAAGCGCATCAGTTTCGGTTGGAACGATTTCCCAATCAACACGGGCAACCAGTGTGCGCATAACCTGTTTGTGTAATTCCAGTTTTGATATGTCCAGATACTGTTTCAGGCGGGCATGCAGGTTTTTTGCCTTGCCCACGTAAAGCAGCATCCCATCCGCGTCATACATCTTGTACACGCCGGGGGACCGTGGTGCATTTTCAATTAAATCTGAAAATTGAATATTCATAATCTTTATGATAGAATAATATAAGGAAAAATCAAATGGGGGATAATATGAAACAAGAATATGGGCGTTCAATGATTGAAATGCTGGGGGTTCTGGCGATTATGGGGGTCATAACCGTTGGTGCAATCGGTATGATTTCGACTGCTATGCGCACACAAAAACGTAGTGCAGTAAACGATGAAGTAATTGAAATTGGAATTCTTCGAGTCAGGAACAATCAAATAGTGGCTGGGGTTCGTCAATTGCTTGGCGAATATGATGACTTTTCAAACATAGATGGCACAACAATATTTGGTGCGATTGGTATGTCTAACAAGAATCCGTATGGTGGGACATATACTTTGTCAGTTGATCCTGCAAATTCACAACAGTTTATTGTTGGTATAACGGGGTTAAGCCAATCTGATTGTGAGGCACTTATAACCAAGGCTTGGTTTGATTCGGTTGGATATCAAATGTCTGGTGGAAAACAGAGTGGTGCAACGGGTGATTGTCGTAACACAAACGGCAACAATTCTGTCCAGATTACTTTTGGTGACTAGTTTTTATAGGGGCCGCGATGGCGGAATTAAAGATAGTATCAACGGTTGAAGATGGAACACGCCTTATGCGGTGGTTTGGGCGTCATTATCCGTCATTATCAAACGCTGAATTTCACAAACTTTGTCGTGGTGGGCAAATAAGATTAAATTCATCACGTGTTCGTGGAACGGAAATTTTACGTTCGGGTGATGCGATTCGTGTACCACCAACGATTTCTGGGTATACAACGGAAAGTAAGAAAAAGACAGAGTCTGGGGAAAAATATTCGCTGACTGATTTGGAACAATTACGTAAGTGCATCATTCACAGTGATGATGATATTGTTGTGTTTGATAAGCCTGCGGGTTTAGCAGTTCAGGGTGGAACAGGTATTCGTAAATCAATTGATAAGATGGCTGCTGCGTTGTTTCCATATTCTAAAATTTCGTTGGTGCATCGATTGGACAGGGAAACAAGTGGAATCTTAGTTGTTGCAAAATCACAACGCGCAGCGCAGGCTTTGGCAACAGAATTTCAATCTAAAACCGCGCATAAAGAATATCTGGCATTGTTGGCGGGCAATGTTAAAAATGCGCATGGGGTCATAGATAATTATATAATCAAAGGACAAGTATTTGATTCGCCAACGCGACTAAATAATGGTACTGGTCAGCGTCCACAACGTGCAATTACGGAATACGAAGTATTGGCAAATGCCGGTTGTGTTTCATGGGTTTTGTTTAAACCCAAAACAGGCCGTACGCACCAGCTGCGTGTACATAGCGCGTTTTGTTTAAATGCGCCAATCGTTGGTGATGACTTGTATGGTCGTACAAAAAAAATGGACGCAGCGTTAAAAGCAATGTTGGCTACAAATAATTTGCATTTGTTAGCATATCGTTTAACTTTTCGTCATCCATCAAATGGTCGTATGATGACATTCTGTGCATCTGTGCCAGAATTTATGAAGCCAGTGATGAAATTTTTGGAATTACAATTACCATAGGCAATTAAATAAATGGCACGTAAAAAAAAGAAAAATACGTTTTTAATGGTGTTTCGGTTAATTGGCCTTTTTGTTGGTGGATTGGCGGTGGCTGTTTTTGTTGCACTAAGTCAAGTAAATTTGGAAACATTGCGTGGTAATATACTTGGCCTTTTACGTGATGCAACAGGGTTGCCTGTTGAAATAGATGGCGCAGTAGCTTGGAAATTTTCATTACGTCCAAAAATAGAATTAAACAATGTTCGTGTCAAAAATGCAGATTGGGCGAAAAGCAAGTATGCGTTTGATGCAGACAGAATTGATGTGACATTGAATCTGGTGTCATTGTTGCGCAATCATCCAACAGTTCAAAATATCAGCATAAATGATGCTAAGGTCGCGCTAGAAAAAAATGCAAATGGTGAATATTCTGTACTGTCTGTCGAAGACGATGAAAAAAATCAAGACGAATTAGATGCAGAAGAAAAAAGTAAATCGCAACCCAAATATCCAATC
>CAMHKP010000022.1 GCA_946185785.1 uncultured Alphaproteobacteria bacterium | reverse complement strand
AACACATACTTTTCGTTCAGCACAACAATCAAATTAAGGCAAATCCACCCTACTTTGATTTTAATTTTGCATTTTTTCATATTATGCTTGCGTGCATAATTGCGTACAAAGCGAACACTTTCGTATGTTTTTCTTGGATAATATAACAATGTACGAACCTTTTTACGCAAAGGCTTTTTCCATATAACCGCACATAAAATATTTACCAGCGCATGCCACATTTTTAACACCGTTTTTACACAACACTATTCTTCAAACAACCCAGTTTGACGAGCCACACGCCACCATAATTCCGAAAACACAGGACGTCTGTCCGCTGGGAACCAAGGTTTCATATAATCAGAGTAATGCAACACGACCAAGTTATGTTTCAAGTCGTCCAATTCAGATTCAGAATAAATCTTGAATATACGTGAACCATGCGATAATTGAAAATTATAACGCAATGGTAAAAACGCCACACGACCCTTTAATGTGTAATTCAGCACATCTTGATCTGGGTTGCTGTACTGATGTTCACGTGATTCTTTTACCCATTTATCATAAATCTTTTCACGACGAATTTTAGCGATATCCATTAACAAGAACCCCGAATTAAAATATTTATTTGTTCTTGTTGGAACTGCTGCAATCACATTTTTACCAAGATCCATTTCATATATATCAATCAAATCACGACAGAACAATATGTCTATATCTGCATAAATGATACGTGATATTTTGGCTGGCAATAATTTTGGCAACATCAACCGATACCACATTGCCACAGGCCAATTTCCACGCCAAGAATCATCAAAATCATTATTACCCAACAGAAAGTGCACCGATGATTTTGTACCCTTGATAACACCCTTGATTATATCTTGATGTTCCTTATCAACATCTGGGGTCACGACACAATATATGTCATAATCGCAACGTCCAGCAGATGCCAACAACAACGATTTTATTGTCACAGCCGCCATTTTGCACCCACGGGCATCAAAACAAAAGGCCATTGGAATTTTTTCTGTGTATTTTTGACGCGGTATTACTGTTTCCCCAACAGTAGAAATCAATCCATGATACCGAACACGATCCCGATTAAGCCGACGGGCCGGACGCGTCCGCCCAAAGACACCCGCAACAGTCGCACAAATCTGCCGAAACTTGCTATATTTATACATGCAACAACCCCTTTTTCTCTACATTTTTATCGTAAAAGAAAAATCAGCACAAGGCAAGTTAATATTATTCATCATGCGTGCCGTTGGCACTCTGACCGATCCTGCTGCCCCTTGGATAAAATAAAAATGCCCCGTTGGGACATTTTAATTTTATCTTGGTTGGGGCAGCTGGATTCGAACCAACACTAGCGGAGTCAGAGTCCGATGTTCTACCATTAAACTATGCCCCAATGGCGTGCGGTTATTATATATGTACTTTTTTTATTTTGCAAATAAAATCATAATTCGGCAATTTCTAATACTGGCGCCCATATTTTTATTATTTTTTGGTTATCGCGATTTCGTGCAATCGTGTCCAGCGCACTATGTATTATATCCATCTGGGCATCGGTCCAGTTCAAATTTTCCATCTTTGCATTAAACCATTCGTCCACCGTATTATATTCAATGTTATGCACGATATAAACCTGTTCAAAATTAGCAGCACACCAATCGCATACCATTTCAATTACGTGAACATCTGGAATTTTTGAAACATCGCCCCCATAAAATTGGACATGATGTGTTGCATGTTCATGATGCGTTTTATGCGCGATGTGGAATAATTCTGTATAATTTTCTGGCAAATTATACTCTGGATGATATTTGGCATAGTTTGTGTATGCATATCCCGTCCGCATTGGCTCCGTGCTTTTATCACCGTCATGTTCAGGGAAATGATAGCCCAGCAGTTCTGCAAAGTAATTCACTGTCGCAATATGACATGCTGTACGCACGCTATGAAATTTATAAATTGTATCGATTGATATGTTCATAGTTTTGTATTTTATCACAAAATCATGGGAAAAGAAACACCCCCTTTTGAAAAGCTTCCTGTGGCACATTGTGGCGTGGGTGCGCCATAATAAAAACATAAAGACGGGGGAAAAATATGAACATAAAACTTTTTGCAACAACAATCGTTGGCATTTTGGGAATTATAAATTATGGACACGCATGCACTGGCATAACACTTCGCGCACGTGATAATTCATTGGTCGTTGCGCGCACTGTTGATTGGCATGGCGATGAAATGAACAACATGTATGTAATTGCGCCACGCGGACACACGCAAAAATCATTAACCCCGGACGGTAAAATGAACGGCCATGAATTCACATCCGTTTATGGATATGTCGGCATTGCGGTTCAAACGCCTGACTTTGTGATTGACGGCACAAACGAAGCTGGATTGTCGGCTGGTCTGTTTTATTTTCCAGACTATGGCGAATATCCAAAATACGATGCTAACCGTCGCGAAAACAGCATTGCCGACTTTGAACTGGTTGCATGGATGCTATCGCGATTTTCAACAATCGAACAAATCCAAGATGCAATTCAATATATTACTGTCACAAACATCGACCCATCAGCATCCACAGTCCACTGGCGTATAACCGATGCCACTGGCCGTCAAGTTATTCTGGAATTTATTGATGGCAACGCACATTTTTATGAAAGTACCGTTGGCGCAATTTCAAATTCGCCAGGATATCCATGGCATATAACGAACCTGAATAATTACATAAATCTGCATCCGGGAACATTGGATCCCAAGAAAGTTGGCAATCTTACCCTGCACTCATTTGGTTCTGACAGTGGTATGTTGGGATTGCCTGGGGACTTTACACCACCATCACGATTTGTTCGCGCGGCATTATTAAGTAATTATTCAATTCCACAAAAAACTGGGTACGAATCCGCAATGAAGGCATTTCATATCTTGAACAATCTTGATGTACCACTGGGGGTCGAATTTGATTCTGGGCGTGCAACAAACAATATGCCGTCTGCGACCCAGTGGACAATTGCGACAGACCTGGGCAACAAAATTATTTACTATCATACAATGTACAATCGCACGATTCGTTCCATTGATATGAAAGAAATAGACTTTGCCAACGTGCAATTCCAATATGCGCCACTGGATACGGTCAAAGTCCAGACAATTATTCCAATAAAAGTTAAATAATTTTATTTACCTTTCGTTTTTTCGTGTAATAATCCCCAAGAACAAAAAAGGAGATTATTACATGAAAATAAAACCATTTGCAGGCGTTCGTCCACCGCGTGAACTGGCAGCCGAGGTTGCATCGCGTCCGTATGACGTTTTGAATTCAGCCGAAGCCAAAGCCGAGGCCGGTGAAAAATCATTACTGCACATCATCAAACCAGAAATTGATTTTGACCCAATTGCCGATGAACACGAACAAAAGACTTATGACAAAGCTGTTGAAAACTTCAAGAAATGGCAAGATAACGGATGGTTGGTTCAAGACGACCACGAAATGTACTATATCTATGCGCAAACCATGAATGGTCGTACACAATATGGTCTGGTTGCCGCTGCAAATGTTGATGACTATATGTCTGGTAAAATCAAAAAACACGAATTAACACGTAAAGACAAAGAAGACGATCGTATGATTCATGTTCGTATTCAAAACGCGAATATTGAACCAGTGTTCTTTGCATATCCAGATGTAGATGAAATGAATAAAATTGTTGCGGACTATGTTGCGAACAACGCCCCAGAATACGACTTCGTTGCACCAGACGGTTTCGGTCATACTTTCTGGGCAATTCGTGATGATGCAATCAATGCACGCATAACCGAAATATTCAAAAATATCCCAGCTATGTATGTCGCAGATGGCCACCATCGTACCGCCGCTGCTGCACGTGTTGGTGCAGAAAAACGCGAACAAAATCCAAATCACACCGGCAACGAAGAATACAATTATTTCTTGGCGGTGATTTTCCCATCAAGCCAATTACATGTTATTGACTATAACCGCGTTGTGCGTGATTTGAACGGTTTAACAAATGAAGAATTCTTGGCAAAATTAAATGAATCATTTGAAGTTGTAGAAATGGGGACCGACATTTACAAACCAAACAAATTACACAACTTTGGAATGTACCTTGGCGGTAAATGGTATTCGTTGACCGCGAAACCAGGAACATATAACGACAACGAT
Source organism: uncultured Alphaproteobacteria bacterium (assembly GCA_946185785.1). Lineage (GTDB taxonomy): Bacteria > Pseudomonadota > Alphaproteobacteria > Rs-D84 > Rs-D84 > Enterousia. The sequence goes on along the minus strand of CAMHKP010000022.1, from coordinate 2,751 downwards.
CCAATCGGTGTTTTGGATGTGACGGTTTTGTCTAATTTAGTATTTGATAAAATATTAAACTTGGGCGATTTGCGTACCAGCAAACGTATCGACTTTGTTGGTGGAATACGTGGACTGGGCGAATTACAAAAGCGCGTTGATTCCGGTGAAATGGTCGCGGCATTTGCCCTGTTTCCGGTCACAATGCAACAGATTATCGACATCGCTGATACTGGCAACATCATGCCGCCAAAAACAACTTGGTTTGAACCAAAGTTGCGCAGTGGTTTGGTAATTCATAAATTGTCATAATAAAAAACCGCCCATTCGGGCGGTTATTTTTTATCTTGTCTTCAAATTATAATTTGCCACATATCGAATGTATTCAGGCGATATTGTGTCCACCTTATAACCATCTGTGGACATTTTTATTAAACTGTTAACCACTGATAACGTTTCTCGGGGTGTGTTTTTATTGACCAAAGAACGATATATGAATTTGTGTGGAGTATATTTATGGCTTTTGTGTAAATGTGGACGGAACCCCATTCTGCGCAACAATGACATTAACAATGGGTTAACATTATCAAAATAAACATATGTCGCACCATCACTGGCGTGTATAACTTCTGGAACATATCCAAATGATTCAACCAAATACATTGCATCAAAATCTGGATTACGAACAAAACCTTCTGGTAATTTCCCAGATGGGCTAAAAATATTCTCAATATGTTCAAGTATTTTCATAACAACACCCCATATGTTCTACACATATGAAATATAAACAAAATATAATTTTTGTCAAGCCATTATACCACACACACTATATTCCAATGCGGTGTGTCATTTTAAGCATAAATATAGATTCATTGCCAAATTCGTCAGTGTTATTTGGATTCACACGATAAATAAACCCAAATGCCCCATCGGTAAATTCACCAAAATTGTGACGATATTCCCCAGACAAACGTAATTCGCGTTTATTTGAACCGAATTTCAAAGTGTCTATTCCTGCATCAGCAATTTCTATGCCATATGTGCCATCTGCATTTTCAGCAATCGCATAGTTTGCATAACTATATTTCATTCCGCCACGATATGCCGCCAATGGCCGCGCAATTGCAAAACTAAAATTACCAATGTCTGCACCGAACGCAAATGCATTTGATTCAATTGTCGAAACATCTGCAACAAACAAACCGTCCGCTGTTGTATTTGTACGCGCATATGTTCCACGCAGTTTTAATGAAACATTTTCAAATGGCGCATAACGCATTTCTGCATCAACATATTGCGTATTTCCAGCACCCAAACCAAGAAGCCCACTAATTTCAGCCCCCAGTATTGTATTATCTTCATGCACAAAACCAAACGATGTTCCAACACTAAATTTATCATTATGCCATGCAATACTTGACCCCGCACCATTCAACGTACCAATCGTTGCCGGTGTAAACTGTGCCGACAATGTTGGATCATTTTCAAGCAATCCTTCGTTCGTAATCGCCCCAGAAAATGCGCGCGCGCCAAATGTCCAATTGCCCATACCATATTCAAAATTTGTCGTCACCGCGTTTGATGCCAATCCCAAAATTGGATTAGATAACCCCGAGAATCGCGATTCACCATCTGTCAAATAATGCTGATAATCAGCACTTATACGGAATGCACCCGAATTAAATGCCAGACGCAATTCATCAAGCCCATTCATATTATCATTATACGCACGATTTGAACGCGCCATATGGAAAGACATATTGCCAATCTTGGTATCTTGTGCATCATCACGACGTGTTTTTAATTCACCCAACACATCCCTCATGTATAATGCATGACGATTAGTATTCCCCAGCGCAAATGAATTTTGCCAAATACGCGGTAATGACATTGAACCATCAACACTTTCCAACACATCATATGCCGATGTTGTAATTGTTGCCGCACGTATTGACAACGCAGATGACGAATGTACCGCCGTATTAGATGCCGCCCGCCAATAAGCATTACCCGAAGTAGAAACAATATCCGGATCATTTGCTGAACCTGCATAATAATAAATATTCTTAGATGGGGTTGTTGCACGTTCAAGATTTATCATACCATAACCAAATACTTCCTTGAATACACGCAGATAGCTTTCACCATCATCAACACGCGCCTGATAGTCGGCTGGTAAAGAGTACATAGATTGCAAATATGCTGTTAGACTTGCATCTGTATAAATCGCACCAGAATCATTATAGCTCAAATTTGCCCCATCCGCAGTCAACGCCATCAAGGTATATAATTGACGTGCAGTCATATATGAAAACGCAGATTGCAACACACCCATTGCACCGGCCGCCGACGCCACCGCCAATTCATCTGTCACACCAGCGGACGCAAAACACCATGGATCAACACTGGCTGTCCCGGTACCTGCAACACCACACACACGACCACGATAATATGTATCATCGCTGTCATCAGACGGAGTACCATTGGTATTCTGCCATTGTGTAATTTGATATTTTTCTGCTGGTGAATATCCAGAAATATTCCCCTGACCTTTTGTTCCATCACCATCCAAAACGACACCAACGACTGACATAAATAAATGTTCGCTGTTTGGATAAATCAATGGTACAGCATTTTCAAATGTTGCTTTGTACGTTTCGCCACCACGTGCAGCATATTCATCTGCGCTTATTTCTGTTGCGCCAGTCGCGAACACAGTTATCGGTGTATATGACGAACCCAATTTGCTTAAAAATGTCACCGCATCAGAAC
>CAMHKP010000021.1 GCA_946185785.1 uncultured Alphaproteobacteria bacterium | reverse complement strand
TCTCTCTAGTTTAAGGGTTCGTGTCATTACGTCTTTATCATTTAGAAACTTGGCGTCTTAATACACATGTTATTTCCCATGGACATTCATTTGTTGTCATGCCATTATATTCGTCACCATTGAGGTAGCTAGCCCCAGTTGGTTTATTATTACATTGTTCACATGCTTCGTCGTAACGGTAATAGCCAGCATAACAGGTAATATTTTCTGGGTCGTATTCACAGTCTGGTTGGTCGCCGGTACCGGAATAAATAACACTCGGTGCCTTTGGTGTCCAGATACCGTGATCAAAGTTTGATTTATTAGGGCAAATCGTTTTCCATGGACAACTGTTTTGATCTGTTCCGCCATGATCAGTATAGTAACATGTCCCTGGATCTGTAACCGTTGTTTTTTCGCATGATGAGATTGACGCCGGATGGTTTTGACATTCGCTGCATTGTTTGAAGGTTGTTGGACCACCAGTAAATTCTTCACACCATAAACCAGGGTTGCAGTCCGCCGAAGTAGTGCAAGGTCCACCAGCATCTTGTCCGGCGTATGAACAACCGATACATATCTGTATCGCAAACAAAACGATAAATAAATATTTACATCTTATCAACATTATTTGTCACCAAGATTAATAAATTCTGCCAAATTTGAATCCCATTTGTGCCAGTTTTATACTATCTTTGTGGGTTTGTTCTGTAGTTGATTGAGCAACATTGTATAATATGCCCGCACCACGAATTTTATAGCGATTTTCGGGTTTTACACTTTCTATAATAGGTGTTAATTGCATTAAAACGGCGGTTGTTGATGAACCTTCCCAAGATGCACCATCGTTCAGCAAGAACACATTATCAACCAATGTTGAATCTGCGGATGCGGCAACTTTATCAGCAGGCCATACGGCATCCCAATTGTATTTTCCCCAAACATATGTTGTGTTGTGGTGGGGTTCGCGTTTTTCCCGTTCAACCTTGCAACATGCGGGGGGCAAGAGTGTCGCGCCGGCAATTGCCATCATTGGAATTAAGTTTTTAATTTTATACGTTATCGTTTTATGAAATTTCATATTTCATCCTTTTGGTTTTTAATTCGCGTCAAAGCTAACCGACCAATGCATTGGTGATGGCTGGTCACCGCAAATGCCATCGGTCGTGTTTGTGTCAATCCATAATTCTTGTGTCGGGTCATATTTGCATATGTATGGGGTGGCACTAGAATCATTAGCAATAAATCGTTCTTGTACAAAATTACCAGGTGCTTGTCCATTGTGATATGGCGCGGCCTCTACATAATGCCAACCGGTGTTTGCATCTTGTATAACATCAACGAATGTTCCATTGCAAGTTGGTTCGTCTGCACTTTCATCCATTGTGCCCATACATATCAGGGTGTGTGGTATATTATTCTCGGTATATGTTGCAACAACAACAGATTGGCTTGTTGCACAATACTGTAGTTGGTCGTTTTGACCAGAAAGACCATCTGTGCAGCAATTGCCATTGCCGTCTTTACCAGTTAAGCAACATTGGCAGAATTGACCAACCGGTGTAATGTTATACGTTGCACAAGTATTGGTACGTTGCAGTTCGTTTATAGCTTTCCAACATGTATCAGATGTACTGGAGCACACACCGTCTATATTGGTGAATCCGGGCGGACATGTTGTGTCGCGACAGCTGTCTTTTACATCATTCGCAGCCGTCCCAGTGTTTGTTGCAAACCAATATAACAGTGTGTCGGCCTGTTTAATTCTGTTATGAGAGTTCGTGAAAAGAAGAGGAACCGTTGGGATAGATTCGCAATTTCCCCAAAGGTTTTCAGCCAACCTGCATACGCGACATTCAAACAAATTGTCTGCGCATTCAGCCGCACATATATCGTATATGCAATTCATGTCATCCGATGTTGTGCATTCACCAGCATGGCTGGAATCGTTGGCGGTGACAATAGTCGGTGCGCTATCACCATACATTGATTTATAGAAATTCAAATCGTTGTTCGTGGAAATATCGCTGTCCTGGGTGTGCAATTGAGTAATAATTGCATCAATACCAGATTCACCGACATTACGGACACAATCTTTGACCTGGTCCCAACAAGCCGTCTGGTTAATAATAGATTTACGGTTGGTTGAATTTGCAATGCTTTCGCAAAGACCAAAGTTCCCCGATGTTGATGTGCATACCTGAATAATACATGCCTGACCCACCTGGCGACAGGTTTGCATCATTGTTTCATATGTTGTTGTTGTCGCAATTTCAGAAACACCAGCCGTCCAATCGGATCCACCATCATCCAGTTCCAGTAATGCCGTACACGCATTCAAAACATTTGCACACATGGCCGATGCAGTTATGTCTGCTGATACACCGAATGTTGATAATGCGCGGGCATCAAAATCAGTAATAGATTTAGACGCATTGGACAAACACTGGGCGGAAAGGGTAGTGCAACTTTGACGTACGGTTTCTAATTTTTTATCCTGGGCAATTTTGATTTGAGACAACGCATCGTCAATAAATGAATTCCATACAGAATCAGCAATATCTTGACATTGTTCCATTGCCGGTTCCAAGAATTTCTTTTTAGAATTCAAGAAAGATACAAATGCCGAATTGCTGGGGGTCGTTGCCCATGTGTAATTATCGGTTGGACGTTTTAGCAAACTTGCCAGATTTACCAAGTTTGGTGTCAAAAATGCTTCGCCAGTTGATGGGTCAATGTACTGGCCCGTCACGTCAAGACATTTGCCCAATCCGTCACCACAGACAGTCGGGTTCGTCAACATATCAAGCATCTTTTTCTTGCATGTTAAAATGTCATCGGAATTACGTTTTTGATAAACGTCTAAACGTGACATGTCAAGTAATGCGCCACTTTCAAATACCTTGGATCGTGCCTGTTCTGTTTGTGTTTTGTATGTTTTTGCAACGGTGTTGCAGTCTTGTTCAATCATTGCTTGATAGCCACCTTCGGCCAATGCAACGTCAGAATCACTGCACACTTCTAATGCCATTTCACGACAAACCGGTAATGCCGCAGAATATAATGCAGTTCCCGATTTTGTCGTTGTTGATGCGCCCATCAAGGAATCTATGGAATCAAAGGCAGAATCTGCGTTTAATGACCAAGACAAGACATTCAAGTCGTTGTTAAAGTTGCTGGAATCAAAACTGGTGTTCAATTTCTTGGCAATTGCATCCAATGTTTTCTTGGAATCTGATTTATCTTTCCCAGCCAGATATGCCGTTTCCCCTTCGGTTGCGACAGAAAGCGCAGCGGCATCTTCTTTTTCCATGCTGACGGTCAGTAAGCGCTGGTTGAATTTCAACATTTTGTCTTCAACTGCGGCAAGTTGCTTCTTGGCAGAATCAAATTCATGGATGCGCGATGAACATGCGCAACGTTTTAGCTGGGCATCCTTGTTCGCACAGAATTCATCCATGCAATCAAAAAAGACCTTTTTACATTTTGAATAGTCACGCTTCAAAATGTCTTCGCGAGTGACTGTGTCCGTGGTGGCAGCGCGCGATACGGTGCGCGTACGGGTTGAAGATTTCGTGTCGCTGTGGGTGCCAGAACGTGTTGTTGTGGTTGTGTGCGCAGTCGTTGCCGGTGTTCGTGATGATACGGAAGATGTCGTGCGTGGAACAACATTACTTGTCGTGCGCGAGACAACATTGCTTGTTGTGCGTGGTGCGACATTATTTGTGCGTGGTGCGGTTGTGGTTGTATTGCGCCCACGAACATTTGTTGTTGTGTGTGTCGCGGAACCCCCAGAACGTGAATTAGTCGCAGAATTTGTATTTGTGGTAATTTGACGGCCCGCCACATTTGACACACGACGAGTCGCGGCGCGCGCAACGTCGCCGACATCTTCTGCATGTGCGCCCAGAATACCGCTAAACGCAAGACATGCAGCCAAAATCAGCCTAAATTTTTTCATTCTCTGTAATCAAATGTTAGCAAAATTTTAAAACGGCGAGCAAGCATAAAATGCCGATTTTTATAAATTTTTGGTGCGACCAGGGGGACTTGAACCCCCAAGGATTTCTCCACAGCATCCTTAGTGCTGCGCGTATACCAATTCCGCCATGGTCGCAATTGTGATTTATTACCGCACTATTGTTACAATAAGTATTTTGTTTTTCAACCTTTTTGTGATAGAATATTATATACCTGTTATGGAGAGATTTTCAATATGAAAGCACGCATATGCGCGATTTTTGGGGCTTTTATCGGGTTGCCAATGGTGGCAAATGCGGCTGGTACATACTATACAGGTGCGGCATATCAACCGGCACAATATAGATATGGTCAATCGGGTACATATGCAACATCGGGATATGGCCGTACGGTTGGTGGAAATTCTGCAAATTCTATGCCTTCGGTGCGGTATAATGGGTATGCACAGCCCAGTACGGTATCGTATCAAACACAAAATGCAAATGTGAATCAGGTATCCACACGTCAAACACAACAAGCACAGAAAACCAGCAATGGTACAAAAAGCGGTTTCTTTGTAAATGGCGGAATTTCGCACGAAAACGCAATGTGGAAATTTGAAATGAAGAATGTTGCGAATTCTATTTTGCATTATGACAATATTGGCTGGAACGTGCTTGATTTAAACGGTGGCTATGTGTTTGATTTGGGCAAAACCAAAATGCAGGTTGATGCGGGGTTTAAATATGGTATGCAATGGGGTGATGCATCCATGAACGATGATGATATTTCAAATGGCGGCTATTCACCGGTGGATTTGATTGACGATGATGATAATGTCGTTGGTCAAATGATTGGGCATGCATTATCGGTTGGTACCAGTAATGATGGCAATATGCTGGGGTTCAATGTGGGATTTGGATTGCCAGACTTTTTCAGTATTGGCAATTTACGTATGACCCCGTCAATTGGATATCGGTATTTGAAATATAAATTGACGACAAAAAATAACTATGGTTTGTCGGTATCCAGTGCAGCGTGCTTTGCAATTGGTGGTGGCGAAGTGCAATGTGATCCTGCGATTTTTGCGTATTATCAAGATACACATGGTGATTGGCAGTCTTATATTTTGTGGCGCGATAATTTGAATAATGAATTAGAAATATCTTCTGGAACATCGTATGTTGATACGGGTGATACATATTACTATGAACAATCTGGAACCAGTCATTCGTATGAAACGGTGTGGTCTGGCCCATATATAGCATTAGATATGTTGTATGATATAAATCAGTATAATTATGTGAACGCCCGTTTTGAATTAGGTTTCCCTGGATATACATCAACTGGTGATCAACCGTATCGTTGGGATTGGGCGCATCCAAAAAGTGTGGAAGATAGTGCATTTAGGAATGGGTGCAAATTGGAAGACAGCAATTTCAAACAGTGTATGGTTGTCGTTTGGTTTCACATATGACTATTATTCCGTAAGTGGTGCAGACGCAACAACGTACTTGAATAAAGATTTGTATTATCAAATATTGGCATCATATAACAATGATGAAGAAGCAATGTTGAATCCAACAACTGGTGATTTGCAGGCAATACGTTTGAACGAAACAATGAATGCATGTGGTGGATGGGCATGCAAATCAAAGAAAGAAATAGATTCTGTGTACAAATCAATGGGAATTCGTATTGGTATAGATGCACGCTTCTAATAAATGTTGCGGATTTTGTTTTTAAGGTTTACTATGGACATTATGAAAAAATTACTAATCGCATTTTTCTTGTCTGGTATTGGTTGTGCGTATGGCGCAGATTTAGTTGGTTCTGCGTGGGTAAATATGACCAGTGATACGTCGCAAACTGCCAAAACAATGGCAATAAATGACGCACGTCGTCAAATTTTAATAGATAAATTGGGGGCATATGCAATGTCGGATCAATTGGTTCCGGCTGTGCGTGCCGCAAAAAGTGCTGATTTGGTAAATTTAATCGCAGAAACCAATATAGATAATGAAAAAATTTCTGATACAGCGTATTCTGCGAAAATCACAATGACTGTTGATAAAACGGCTGCGCGTACTTGGATGACTGAAAATAATATCCAAAACTGGTTAAACGACGGATCTTCAACCGATATGTTTGTTGCACAAATTTCATTACGTGATGGATTGTCGGATTGGGCAGATTTTAATCGGGTGATGCGCGGTGAACGTGTGAATGCGATAACTAAATATATTTTCGGGAAAAATGTGACTGTTGAATTGCCTGCATCATCGCGTGCATCGTTGACAATCGCGTTGCGTTCGGCTGGTTGGCATACAACGGCAAAAGACGATGTGTTGCGTGCTTGGAAATAAAGAAAGGGGAACAAATTGAAAAAATTATCTTTGATAGTATTGGCATCTCTTGTGCCATTTGTGGCTAATGCTGCGGATGGTGATGGGTTATATTTGAATATTCGTCGTATTGGATTGGACCTGTCTAAAACCGATGTGCGAAATGCAAAAGATTATCAAAAATCACCTGTTCAAGCATTAAAGGCTGATGATCAAGAATTTATCAAGGGGGTTTGGGACACTGCACTTGAATACAAAGCTGGTGATTTAAATTGGGACAATGCGTTGTTTATGGAATATGGCAAAACAACGCTGAAACCATATAATGGTGATAAGATAGTTAATGAAAATGCTGATAAAATCTTGCTGTCGTCTGATTTGGCATGGGCACGTTGGCATTTTGGTGATTTAAAATTTGGGCCATTGGTGCGTGCATCATATCAAACAGAATTTGAAGCATCGGGTGATGCGCCACGTATGAATGTTGTTCGTGTGAATGCTGGTTTGTCTTTGTTTGATCATCCAATTATCAAAAGCCTGTATTTAACTGGTTTGTACGAATATGACTTTACATATACAGATGAACCTGTAAACAAGGGTGCTGTGGAAGCAGGGTGGCGTTTGGAATATGAAATTCGCGAAGGTGTAAAGCTTTCAACAAATGGTTATTATCGTGAATATTTGACTTATTCTGC
>CAMHKP010000020.1 GCA_946185785.1 uncultured Alphaproteobacteria bacterium | reverse complement strand
ATGTTATCTGGCGGTCAAAAACAGCGTATTGCTATTGCACGTGCGATATTAAAAGATTCACCAATATTGTTGCTGGACGAAGCGACATCAGCGCTTGATACACAAAGTGAAAAATTGATTCAAGCTGCATTAAAAGATTTAATGGTTGGACGCACAACATTTGTCATCGCACACCGTCTGTCCACTATTTTAGATGCCGATATGATTTGTGTTGTCAAAGACGGTCAAATTGTTGAACAAGGTACCGACGCAGAATTGTGTGCATTAGGAGGGGAATACAAAAAACTGCGCGATATTCAATTTAAATCAAAGGAGAAAAAATAATGCCCCCTCAGGATATCGTTAAAACATTCAAAGACTTATTTTATCAAACAACACATATACAAGTTCCACAATCACCATATACTAAATTGATGGATGTTGGCTTAGATTCCTTGGATGCTGTTGAATTAATTGTGGCTTTTGAAAAGAAGTTCAAATTGAAATTTCGCAATTTTGTGGAATATAAAATTGATCAATACTCTACATTCGCTGATCTTTTCAAAACTTTTGTTGATACACTTGTTGCTCACAACCAACTTAACCCTGTGGTCGCACAGGCAGCATTGAGTATGTACGCGCCATTGGGTTATGCTGCCCCACTGGCAAACGCTGATGAACCAGTTGTAATTATCCCAAGATCGTTGTTAAATGAATGTATTCGCGCACTTGCAAACAAAAAAGCGTTAGTCACAAAACTGAAACAATATCAAAAATAAAAAACGGGGCGATTGCCCCGTTCCTTATTTCACAGTCAATTCTTTGCCGTGCGTATCAACGAACACTGTTCCGCCATCAACCACCGCACCAGATAAAATCAAATCAGCAATTTTATCTTCGACACTTGATGTAATAAGTCGTTTCAATGGTCGCGCCCCGAATACAGAATCATATCCATTATCCGCCAACCATTTAATCGCCTTATCGGTGATATCCAATGTGATACGACGTTCAGACAAACGTTTTTCTAAATTGCGAATTTGAATTTTCACAATGTCTGCCATAACATCTTGACCCAGCGCATTAAAGAACACAATTTCATCAACACGATTTATGAATTCTGGACGGAAATTCTTCCGCACAGCATCCATATCTGGCAAATTACTGGTCATTATGATGATGGTGTTTGTGAAATTCACAACATGCCCTTGGCCATCTGTTAGACGACCATCGTCCAATACTTGCAAGAACACATTGAACACATCTGGATGTGCTTTTTCAATTTCATCAAACAACAATACTTGATATGGACGACGACGAACACTTTCTGTCAAAACACCGCCCGCATCATAACCGACGTACCCCGGGGGCGCACCAATTAAACGTGCAACCGAATGTGGTTCCATAAATTCACTCATATCAATTCGGGTCATTGCGGTATCGTCATTAAACAGATATTCCGCCAAGGCTTTTGCGACTTCGGTTTTACCAACACCGGTTGGCCCCAAAAACATGAACGAACCAGACGGACGATGCGGATCCGACAAACCTGCGCGCGAACGACGAATTGCGCGCGCGACAATAGACAATGCTTCGTCTTGTCCAACAACACGTTTACGTAATTCATCTTCGATATTCAACAGTTTCGATTGTTCTTCGACTGTCAATCTGTCTGCTGGAACGCCAGTCCATTTACTGACCACAGCCGCGATATGTTCTGGCAGAACGGTTTTGTATTCGCGTGCATCCGCGTTCATTTTCTTTATTTTTTCTTCTAATTCTGGAATTTTGCCATATTGCAGGGCTGACGCCTTTTCATAATCACCGCTGCGCATAGCAGATGCCACTTCGGCCTTTGCTGCGTCCAATGCCGCCATCGCATCTGACAAGCCGTGCATTTTTTCTTGTTCGGCACGCCATTGCGCTGTCATTTTTTCTGATTCTGCGCTAACTTCAGCAATTTGTTTTTCTAAAGCAGCCAGACGCTTCTTAGAATCTTCATCTTTTTCCTTCTTTAATGCCTGCTGTTCAATTTTCAGCTGCATTAAACGGTGGTCGACTTCGTCCAGCGCATCTGGTTTTGACGAAACTTCGATACGAACACGCGCTGCCGCTTCGTCAATAAGGTCAATCGCCTTATCTGGTAAAAAACGGTCTGTAATATAACGGTCAGACAATTTTACCGCGGAAACCAACGCACTGTCAGAAATACGAACACCATGATGCCCTTCGTATTTTTCTTTCAGTCCACGCAAAATCGAAATCGTGTCGTCCACGGTTGGCTCTTCAATATAAACAGGTTGAAAACGACGCGCCAATGCCGGATCTTTTTCAATATATTGACGATATTCATCCAATGTTGTTGCCCCCAGACAGTGCAATTCACCACGCGCTAACATTGGTTTTAACAAGTTTCCGGCATCCATAGAGCCTTCGCCCTTGCCTGCACCAACCATATTATGCAATTCGTCAATGAACAAAATGATTTGACCTTCGGCTTCCTTGACCGCCTTTAATATCGCTTTCAGGCGCCCTTCGAATTGACCGCGGAACATTGCCCCCGCCATCATTGCACCTAAATCAAGCGACAACAACTTTTTGTTCATCAGGTTTTCTGGAATATCGCGCGAAATGATGCGTTCCGCCAGACCTTCGACAATCGCGGTTTTACCGACACCCGGATTACCAATTAAAACAGGATTATTTTTGGTACGACGGGATAAAACCTGGATAGTGCGACGAATTTCTTCGTCACGACCAATAACCGGATCCAATTTCCCATCAGCCGCCAATTTTGTAAAATCGGTGGTATATTTTTCAATCGCCTGTTGTGGCGTCTCTTGCATTTCTTCTGGATTCATAACTATGCCCCCATTGTTTTTATCGTTGCTATATATAGTTTCATTTTTTTGCCTTTCAAGATATGGGAAACAATGCCAGATAAAGAAAAGATTGAAAAAATAAAAACATTTCTTGACTTTATGCGTTTTTTGTTATAAATTGGGGCGCAGTTATAAAGGATTAAGATATGCCACGTGTATGTAATGTTACAGGTAAAAAGACAGAAGTTGGGATGAACGTTTCCCACTCTATGCGCCACACAAAGCGCACATTTTTGCCAAATTTGCAAAAATTAAAATTTCACAGCGATATTTTGAATCGCGACTTTTCGTTGCGCTTGTCAACGGCTGGTCTGCGTACTTTGACAAAACATGGCGGATTGGACGCATATGTTATGGCAAAGCCTGTATCGCGCTTAACACCAGAAATGGCGGCAATCAAGAAAGCTATTGCCAAGAAAACTGGCGCAGTTGCTGAAAAGCCTGCTAAGAAGCCAGCGCACAAGGCAAACCGTAGTGCCCGTCTGGTAAAAAAGGTTGAATCCAAGAAAGCTGCTGCGAAGTAATCGCACGCACTTGGTTGGGTTATGGCCCTGTGGCGGAATTGGTAGACGCGCTTGACTCAAAATCAAGTTCTGCAAGGAGTATCGGTTCAAGTCCGATCAGGGCCACCAGGATAACAAAGAAGACACCAAATGGTGTCTTTTTTTGTTTCCCGCCCGGATCGGACGATTTTTACAAACGAAGTGCAGTAAAAATAAATTGCGCATGCAATTTGTTGTCATCCCGGACACGATCCGGGACCGATCAGGGCCACCAGAAAAAAGAACATCCCACTTTCGTGGGGTGTTATTTTTTTGCTATAAATTACTGTTGACGTGGTATTCGTAATTTTTTTATAATCAACTTATTAAGGGGGAAAAGAATTATGAAGAAAGTGATTTTGGGACTGTTTGTCGCACTTGCACTTGCTGGCTGTGGTCAGGTTTACGACCGTGAACCGGTCAGTGTTGGTTATGACAACAACGAATTGAAATTAAGCCCATGCGCATGCATCATGGTGTTCCAAGCATAATGACGCATTGGTGTTGTTGGGGGGACGACATTGAATTATCCAGACGATTATAATGTACCGACTTTTGCGGCGGGAAAAAGCATTGCTGTTTCCCGCGCTATGGGCATTGGAATAATGTCTGGTTTTTTGATCATTATATTTTTATGTGGATTACTGATATGGACAATTCGCTCGGCACGCGTTGAACCATACATTTTATCAACGGGCGGAACAAATGATGAATGGATGGTTATTAAACCTGGGGATACACAACTAAAACTGGAAATGACCCACGACCAAGTAATCCAAGAATCACTTGTCTGGAAATTTATTCAAGATTGGTTCACTATATCAAGCGATGCTGATACAAACGAAGAAGCATGGGATACATCTTGTGCCCGCACCGATTGCTATACCACAGATGGTTCAACACCATGTAAATTGTATTGCGTTACAAGCGATGGTTTGTTTACTCGTTTCAAAGAAAATATTTTACCAACATATCTGGCATTGTTTGAATCTAAAGAATTCTGGACACCAGAAAAAAATAATATTCGTATAGCACCTGTCGGCACAATTGGTATTGCTGGGGGCACTTGGCGAATTCAGGTACCCGTTTTAACGAATAATGGCACTATGGACATCATGGCGTATGTCAAGGTTGCTCGTGATATAAAAGCATATCCTAATACAATGGGGTATCACATTGCTGATTTTAACGCGTACAGAATGGACAAATGAAAAAACTGATTATGTTTTTGGGCGGTTTAGTTTTGATTGCACTGATAATTGCAATGCTATTTTTGACATCTGCAATTTATGATTCTGCAAAAACTAGTTCTATTAGCACGTATTTTTTCCAACGAAACCTGCGTTCTGTTGAACGCACTGGTGCGCCTGAAACACCATCACAAATTGGCGAAACCGCAATGCGCGAAATGCTGATAAAAAAATATGTTAATGAATATTTCTATGCGATTCCAGATGTCGAAGACATTGCAAAACGCACTATGCGCAGTTCAACACTGGCCAGTATGTCCACAGCGGAAGTTTTCAAAAATTGGGCTGCCACCACTGCCGAAGAAATTCAAAAACTGGCTGAAGAAAAGAAAATGCGTATGGTTGAAATAGACGGTGAAATATTCAAACCAGCAGACAGCGATTATTGGGTTGTTCCGTATGCACTGTATACTTGGGATACCCCGAATGACATGAATGCAGTCCCCACAATTACACACGGAACGTTGCTTATGGACGTGTTTTATGCCCCAGGCACACGTGAAACAATAGATGTTGGACATTTTTTGAAACATAGTTATAATAGATTTGAATCTGGGTATGATCCTGCGATTATTTTCAGGTTCGGTGTTATGAATGTGGAAAACATAACGAATGATTAAACGCATTATATTTTTACTAATGATTGTGGTGGCGAATGTCGCCCCTGCTTATGCTGAAAGCGACGACGATTTTGATTTTGACAACTTCGCAATTGATACCGCCACCACCAGTGATATAACAACAGCATCACACACACTGAACCCTGGTGAAAATCCTGCAAATGTTTCTTCATTTGATATTGCCGGTGTTATGCTGGGGATGTCGTTTGACGATGTACACATGTTGTTTTCAAATGGTGGGCTTTATGCGCCACGTACAACGGACGCGGTTGTGTACACAATTGCACCAGAATGGCGATACAATTTGGACTATGAATGCCAACAACAAAACATTTTTGCCCCCGACCAATTGGAACAGTGTATTCGCACATTGGCAAAAAATCGCGGACTGATGTACGCATCAGAATATCATTTGGTACGCGAACTTACCGGTGAAACACTTGATATTTATTTTACCAGCAATGCAACCGATAACAAGGTTTGGCGTATTGAATATAACAATGATGTAAACGACCTTGACGGTGAAGGCGCAAAATTCGAAGACCAACGCCAAAAAAAGATTCTGTCGTTTTGGGCGAATGTGTTGGATAAATATGGTGCACCAAATTCTGGTTCAGACAAATGGGTTTCATCAAACAACGCATTTGATCCAGTGATGACAGCATACTATGGCGCATTGGAATTATTAGACAATGGTCTTCACGCGAACGATTCCGCACAAAACGTGATGGATGCACGTGTTAATTTTCCTGCAAAATCATATGCATTTTAATTTTTATGATGCAGCCATACCCGACACATGCCAATTAAGTGCTATTGAGCCCGTCCACTTTTCCCAACAATTAAATCCTGTAGCGGTCTTGACCCATACAGCATCGTACGCATAGTCAGTTGTGGTACCACCGTATGTTGTGTATTCGCGTGTAATAACGCTTGAATAATGATTATCTGCCATTTCTATTGGTAATGTGATTGTCCATGGTCCGTCGTTTATTGTTGGTGCGCAACCACCCTGTTCGACCCAGCCTGATTTATATTTTCTGTACCACGTATAATTGTTTGCTGCGGTGGGTAATTGACTTTCAATCACGTAATCTGCGCCCGCGATGTCTGGTATCTCGCTCTGCTTTGCTAATACTGTGCCACCTGGCGTTTCCCCGTCGTGAACACGAATTGTTTTGTTTGTCGTATCAACTGTGATTTCGCCAATTGCACCAGTAAAGTTTTCATGTTCGGTACTGGTACCACGTCTAAATTGAATTTGTTTTGACATAATTTATTCCTTTTTCTGATTGTTTGAAGTATAGAAAAATTTTATAATGCCCATTATGAACAGTTATGAAACTGGACTTTTTGCTGAATTTTGGGCACGTATGTATTTGCGAATTCATGGATTTCGCATTGTGCGGTCGCGCTATATTACCGGCCGCAATACCGGGCGTGCAGAAATAGATATTATTGCCCGCCGAAAAAACTTGATTATTTTTGTAGAGGTCAAACGTCGTCCAAATGTTGAAGCCGCTTGGGCGGCAATTACACCAGCACAAAGTGTGCGTCTGCGACGCGCTGCTGAAAACTTTATTTCACGTACCAGTTGGTCTGGGGACACGCGTTTTGATGCGATGTTGGTATGTGGTCTGCGCATATATTGGGCGCGTGGTGCATTATAAAAAAACACTTGCCAACGGACTATATTCTCTTATAATAAACCTGTACTTTTTCAACAGAAAGGA
>CAMHKP010000019.1 GCA_946185785.1 uncultured Alphaproteobacteria bacterium | reverse complement strand
AACCCCGCTCTTTAAGTAAAGAAGACAAACAAGGAGATACAGACATGTCTTTTGAATCTATGCCTCGTCAAGATTTGTTGTTGGCCATTGACTCGTTGGCTCAAGAAAAACAAATTGATCGCGAAATTGTTATTGAATCACTGGAAGCGGCCATTGCTAAAATCGCTAAACATAAATATGGCGAAGAATTTAACATTGTCGCAGATATTGACCGCAAAAACGGTGCAATTCACGTAAAACGTTTGTTTTCTGTGATTGAATCACCAGAAAGCGTTGGCGAAGAATATGATCCAAGCACAATGTTAACTGTGGCCCAGGCCAAGAAATATGCTAAAAACCCATCTGTTGGCGATGTGGTCGAAGACCAATTGCCAGAACCTGAATTTGGCCGTATGGCTTTCCAAACCGCACGTCAAATCATGACTGCACGTGTACGCGATGCAGAAAAGGGTCGTCAATACGAAGAATTCAAAGACAACATTGGCGACATCGTATCTGGTGTTGTAAAACGTATTGAATTTGGCAACGTGTTTGTTGATATCAACGGCAAAGCCGAAGGTTATATCAAGGGCAGCGAACTTATCCCAGGCGAACGTTTGGCGGTTGGTGATCGTGTTCGTGCACTTATCATGGATGTTGCGCGTTCAAATTCTGGTCCACAAATATTCTTGACCCGTACACATCCTATGTTTATGGAAAAGTTGTTTGTCCAAGAAGTGCCTGAAATTTACGAAGGCTTAATTAAAATCAAATCTGTATCTCGTGCACCTGGTTCACATGCTAAAATTGCTGTGGAAACGTCTGATCCATCTATTGATGCGGTTGGTATGACTGTTGGTATCAAAGGTACACGTATTCAACCAGTTATCAACGAATGTCATGGTGAAAAGATTGACGTTATCTTGTATTCCGAAGACCCAGCTGTGTTCATCGTCAATGCAATGCAGCCAGCCAAGGTTGCCAAAATTATCGTTGATGAAGATACACATACAGCGGCAGTTGTTGTGAACGAAGATCAACAATCATTGGCGATTGGTCGTCGCGGTCAAAATGTCCGTCTGGCATCACAATTAACCGGTTGGAATATTGATGTTATGAATGAAACCGAAGAACAAGAACGTCGTGCCAAGGAATTCAAGGAAAAGACAGAATTGTTCATCACTGCATTAGATGTTGATGAAATGATTGCACACTTGTTGATTACCGAAGGCTTCCGTACAGTTGAAGAAGTCGCATTCGTAGACAGCAGCGAACTTGAATCTATCGAAGGGTTCACACCAGATTTGGCGGCTGAATTACAAAAACGTGCAAAAGATTATCTGGCTAAACTGGAACAAGATTATATCGACAATGGCCACAAATTGGGCATGTCTGATGACTTGTTAAAGTTTGACTTTATCAAACGTCCAATCATTATGAAATTGGGTGAAAACGGCATTAAATCTGTTGCTGATTTGGCTGATTTAGCATCTGATGAATTGGTCGAAATCTTGGGTGAAGACACAATGAGCGAACGCTTGGCTGGTCGTGTTATTATGAAGGCACGCGAAGTCGCATATGGCATAACCCAAGACGAAGAATAAGGGCAAACGGTTAAACATTAAAATACGGAGTATTTAATGGCAACACTGACACTTGGAAAATCTGTAACATTGGACGCAGTGCACAGCAAAAAGGGCGATTCCGTTTTTGTTGAACGCCGTCGTCGTATTGTTGCCCCAGGCAGCAAGGAATTGCGCGAAGAACCAACAACACCATCACAGCCACACAGTGCGGCTGATGAAAAGTTGCGCGCAGTACTGGAAGCAGCACGTGCACGCGAAGAAGAACGCAAAGCTAGGGAGGCTGCCGAAGAAGCACAACGTGCTGCCAGAGAGGCTGAAATCGCACGCGAAGCCGATGAATACGAACAGGTTAAATCGCAATTGGCTGCACGTGAAAATGCAGCTGCCGAAGTGCCAGAAGTAGAAGACCGCCAAAGCTCTAAGAAACAATCACAAAACGCCAACGGTTCTCGTAACCACAATTCGCGTGAAATTGACGAAGACCGCCCACAGAAAAACAATTACAAAAAAGACTTCAAAAAGTCGGGCAAAATTTCAATTCACGACATTGTTATCGGTGGCGATGACGACGATGACGAAATTGGCATTCGTGGCGCAAATCGCCGCAGATCAGAAGCTTCATTAAAACGTTTTCGTGAAAAAGCACGCGCAATATTTAACGCGCCACAGAAAGTTGCCCACGAAGTGACAATTGGCGAAACAATAACTGTCAAAGATTTGGCCGCAGCTATGGCTGAAAAGGTTGGTAATGTTATCAAAAAATTGATGGAAATGGGTATGATGGCGTCCGTCAACCAATCTATTGATGCCGATACAGCCGAACTGATTGCTGGCGAATTTGGCGCAACGGTAAAACGTGTTGTTGTTAAACCATATGCCGAACAATTAGAACGCAAGCCAGATCCAGCAAAATTACAACCACGTCCACCGGTGGTAACCGTTGTGGGACACGTTGACCATGGTAAAACATCGCTTTTGGACGCGTTCCGCAATGCACATGTTGCGGCTGGCGAAGCAGGTGGTATTACCCAGCATGTTTCCGCATACGAAGTTAAATCAACATCGGGTGCAATGATAACGTTCTTGGATACCCCAGGTCACGAAACATTTACCGCAATGCGCGCACGTGGCGCACAAATGGCCGATATCGTTGTTTTGGTTGTTGCGGCTAATGATTCTATCATGCCACAGACAATCGAGGCCATAAACCATATTCGTGCGGCTAATGTGCCATTTATCGTTGCTATTAACAAGATTGATTTACCAGAAGCCAACCCACAACGTGTTAAGACAGACTTGTTGCAACAAGAAGTTCAAGTTGAAGACATGGGTGGCGATGTTCAATGTGTTGAAATTTCTGCCAAGAACAAAATTGGCCTTGATAAGCTAGAAGAAGCAATTCTTTTACAGGCCAGTATGATGGATTTGACAGCTGACCCAGAAATGCCAGCGGTTGCCCACGTAGTAGAGGCAAAAATGGAACGCGGTCTGGGTGCTGTTGCAACCGTTTTGGTACGTCAAGGCACATTAAAGATTGGTGATGTGTTCGTTGTTGGCGAAACATTTGGTCGTGTACGTGGTTTGATAAATTCATCTGGCGAACGTGTTAAATCTGTACGTCCGGGTCAACCAGCAATTGTTTTAGGACTTGATGCGGTGCCATTGGCAGGCGATGAATTACACGTTATGGAAACCGAAGCACAAACAAGGGAAGTTGCCGCGTATCGCACACAACAAGCAAAAGACAAGGCAAATGCTGTTAAACGTTCGTCATTGCAAGAATTGTTTGCAAAACGCGATGGCGATAAAAAACTTACATTGCCAATTATTTTGCGTGCCGATGTTCAAGGCAGTGTTGAAGCCATTGTCGACATGTTAAAAGACATTAATACTGATAAAGCCGGTGTTGAAATCTTGTCATCTGGTGTTGGCCAAATTACCGAAGGTGATATTAGACTGGCCACTGCATCAAACGCTGTTATTATCGCATTTAACGTTCGTGCAGATGCTGGTGTTCGCGACATGGCACGAAATGCCGGTGTTGATATTCGCTATCACAGTGTTGTGTATCGTATTACCGATGAAATCAAAGAAATCTTGTCTGGTAAATTGGCACCAGAAAAGAAAGAAAACTTTATCGGTTACGCTGATGTTATCGCGTTGTTCACAGTGGGCAAGGGGGTACGTGTTGCCGGTTGCCGTGTCAGCGAAGGCGTTATCAAGAAAAGCGCATTCGTACGCTTGCTGCGTGACAACGTTGTTATTTACGATGGTAAAATTGGTCAGTTGCGTCGTGAAAAGAACGAAGTTAGCGAAGTCACCAATGGCGTTGAATTCGGTATGAGTTTTGAAAAATATAACGACCTGAAGGAAGGTGACCGTGTTGAATGCTATGAAGTTCAAGAAGTAAAAACACAGTTGTAAAAAATCAAATAAAACACAAAAAACACCGGCAATTGCCGGTGTTTTTTATACAAATTCTTTTAATTCACCCGTTGCCGGATTATACATACGCGGTTTCCCAGGGTATCCCATAATCGCATGATGTGATGGAATTAAAAATTCTGGCAATGGTGATGATTCACCCATTTTGATATATTCACTAAGCCGTGGATCTTTAAATGCAAATTGTTTGTCTGCTTCGATTGGACGATGGTACCACCCTTGGAATATGACAAGCTGTTTATCAGCCGACAATTTCATAATATCCATTGGTGAATATAACAATTCTGGTGTTTTTTCATCTTTGTCTTTGCCATCTGGTCCTTTGACGGTTTTTATTTTAATTTTCTCACCCATCATATCTGAAAATCTTTTCGCGGTATCTGGATCATTCTGTCGCATAACAATCTTGGCTGCAGTTGTTGAAATAATCGTTGCCGCCGCATCTGCACCATATTTTTCTTGAATTTGGTGTAAATCTTGACCAATGATAAGGTATGAAATCTTTTGACCACGTCCCAAATCTGGTCCCTGAATCACCGCTTGCAATTTCATCATCTTGGGCATTTCATCTAACACAAACAGTACTGGATATGGCCCTAATTTTTTACCATCACGCACTGCTTCGGGTGCATTTGCCAACAAATAACTGGACATCAATTCAATGAATATACCAGTAATTGGGTTTAACGCTTCTGCATCAACCATGTTAATGGACAGATATACCGAAACTGGTTTAATCTTGCCATCACGTGGATCAACCATTCCGCGCAAATCACTGAAGTGGAAATCCGAATGACTGGTGCGATTACGTACCGCAGCATTACGGAATATGGACAAGCCCGCCATAATTGTTGATAAAATTGAACCACGTTCTTTATCGGGTGTATTTGCCAATTGGGTCAATTCCAAAATTGCACGATGTGAATATGCATATCTGCGTGCTTCGTCAACCGCATTCATAAACACATCTTTCATTGGGTCTGCCATCATAACCATCTGGTCGCCTTGGCGACGACGTTCTTCCAAATCTGCCGCGACAGCCAATTCAGATGCATTTAACCAATCAAGAATCATTGCCATAGACGCCTCTTTACCAATCCACGCATCTGGAATATGATCCCATGTACCAACATGAACATAATTTGATTCATTTAATTCACCACGTTGTAGTAATGCAACCGCAGCAAACGCATTTGGATCATCAGTCATAGACAGGTAATAATCGCTTAACACTGCCGCATCGTCGGCATTAAATTCGCCCGATTTTATACGTGCATAAAAATAATCGTCTGCCTTGGCACGTTCAATTTTCGACACAATAAAACTGATAAACCCAGACAACCCTGCGCGCCCCGTGATACCCCAGTGTGGATCCTTTGGGGTTTCTTGAACCAAAACATTGCAAATTGAATCGATGTATAAATCACGCTGTTCGGTATTAAACGGAACATGCTCTGGCGACAACGGATTCCATGACGGATAATAAATACCGCGTTCTGGGTCATCTTGACCCGCCCAATTCATAATAAACACTGGCCCAACAGTTGCACGATATGCAGACGTTTGTTGTTTCAGTTCTGGCTTCGGATCGTTAATAATCATTGAAACTTCGTTACATTCAAAAATCGTTGGTATAACGACACCTTGGGTTTTACCAGTTCCCGGGGGCGCAACACACAATGTGGATAAACATTCGTCCATCATAAGTGGTTTTTTCTTGAAATACCCCAAAACCATCATAAAGCCCTTTAACAGACCCATTTTTTCAATATCTTCTTTGTTTGCCTTCCTGGACGATTTTTCGTCTAATTTATCCTTATCATTCGGGTTAAATTCTTTGACTAATTCACTGTCCGCCATAACATAATACGCAATTATTGGGAACAATGGTGCCATACATGCCATATCTGTGTACATTAAACAACGTACCAACCATGATGGAATTTCTGCAATTACCGACATACCAGCCGTTGTTATCGCATTGTGAAGATAGATTTTCGTCCAAATGGCCGATGCTGGCGACCAACCATAACGCCAAACATGTTCCAAGACAAATGACAATCCAAACGCCAGCGCACAAACAATCCAAATCGTCACAACCCAGCGCAATTCCCAGAAAGTGCGCGCCATTGGGGTACGTTCGTGTTCTTTATAAGACGAAGAACTAAAAATATTTAGCCCCTTGCCTTTACCACCCGCAGATAAAATCTTGAACTGATTAGCCATTGTGTTATGATTATACCAGAAAAAAAGTATTTAATAAATCACAAACATGAAAAACATACCAAGAATTTTTATCGGTGACAATGCGCAAAACGGTATGATAATACCATTACCGCGTGAAACCGCGCACTATTTGACGCACGTTATGCGAACAAAAAATGCTATTGTTTTTGGTGGCGGAAACGAATTTAATGCGACACTGGATGATACGCAAAAAAATATTATCATTGGCGAAAATACTGGCCATACTGACCCATCTGGTGATATCACGCTGTATTTTGCACCGATTAAACGCACCGATGATTTAATAAACATGGCAACACAACTAGGTGTAAAGAAAATCATTCCGGTTATTACCGAACATACAAACACCCCACACATAAATTGGGAACGTATGAAGAAAATCGCGGTTGAGGCTGCCGAACAATCAAACCGTAACAGCGTACCTGAAATTGCCGCACCAATTAAATTTGCGGATCTAGATTTATCAAAAATCGCATTTGCAGATGAACGTGTGGCATACGGCAAAGAACAACCAACCACTACAAAAATTAAATCTATTCTTGTTGGACCCGAAGGTGGCTTTTCAGATGCCGAATTTAAAGAATTAGATAAAGCTGGCGCAATCGGTATATCACTGGGTAAAACAATTTTACGTGCAGAATTGGCCGCTGCAATTGCAATATCACGAATAAACAAATGAAAATAAGACTTGCTAAATTTATCGCTGATGCTGGAATTGCCTCACGCAGGGCTGCCGAAGATTTAATCGCACGCGGTATGGTTTCTGTGAACGGTGAAAAAGTAGATACACCCGTATTTTTTGTTGAAGACAATGATGTTGTTTTGGTGGACGGGGAAAAAGTAAGTTCAAAACCAAAAACAAAATTATATGCCTTTCACAAACCAATTAACACGATGACAACTCGCAATGACCCAGATGGGCGAAAAACTATTTATGATTTTTTACCACCCGAATTACAAGGATTAAAATATATTGGTCGATTGGACTATAAAACAACTGGATTGCTATTACTGACCAACGAT
>CAMHKP010000018.1 GCA_946185785.1 uncultured Alphaproteobacteria bacterium | reverse complement strand
TATTACAAATAATTTGTTGATTGCAGCGACGCGTGGGTTGAGTTTAAGTGGTACGCCAGGGGGTGCAATTGATTTGACGGTTGGTGGTGATATTTCTGCCAGTGGTTTGTTGTCGGTCAGTAATATCAATGATTTTGAATCTGGTGCAATATTGTCTGGTGATGCATTGACGATAAACGCTGGTACGATTACAACAGGTATGATAAATTCATCAAACGGTGATACAACTGTTGTTGCAAGTGGTACATTGAATATTGGTGGTATCACAGCGGGTGCGACATCTGGGGCATCAACTACCAAGATTGGCGGTTCGTCTATTACATCGGGTGATGTTCAAAATTTAGCTGGTGCAATGACGGTGACGACGACTGGTGATTTTACTGGTTCGGGCAGTGTTGAAAATTCTGGGGCATCGTTGACAATTAGTGGTGGCGATAATGCCCATGCTGATGATGTTGAAATATTTGGAACGCTTAAAAACGATGTAACGTCTGGTGTGTTGACTGTGTTAGCTAATTCACTGACTGTGTCTGGCAGTGATACGATACATAATGCATCTTTTGTGAATTCGGGGATTGCAACATTTGATATTGCTGGTTTGACTTCTTTTGTGCATGGGATGAATCTGTCAAATATGTCAAATTCTGATGGCAGTGAATTGAATATCACAACTGGTACATTGTCATTGGGATCTGGAACAATAATTGCTAATAATGATGCGACAGTAAATATAACTGTGAATAGTGGTGTTTTGGGTGCATCAAATATCGCGATTTCCAATGGTGATACAAATATAAATAATACGCGTAATTCCGCGCAAATGACATTGTCTGGTTTGGGGGTTAGTGCGGCATCAGTATATAACAATGGTGCTTCGTTGGCAATCAACACAGTATCATCAACAGCAAATGATGATATTACGATTGCTGGCGGTGTGACGGGTTTGTACGGCACAACAACAACTATATCTGCGGGTGATGCATTAACTGTTGGTGGCATCGTTTCTAATTTTGGGGATATGACACTGTATGGTCAAAGTGTTGAATTGGCAAGTGTTTCAAACAGTGGTTCAGATGCGGTATTAAATATATCTGCACCAACAGATGCTGGTTCATTGGTGGTGACGGGCAATGTCACAAATACAGATAATGCCACGACAACAATTACGTCCAAGGGTATGGAATTGTTGGGTACGGTCACAAACAACAGTGGTTTGTTAAAGGTTGTTGGTTCTGATGCATCGGGCAGTGCGGTCACAATTGGTTCTGTTGTTGTGAACAATGGTGAAATGGATCTTAACGCATGGGTCGGTGGTGTTAATACGGGGTCTGTAGCGGTCAATAATGGTGTTTTGAAACTTGGGAACAGTGTTCGTAATTTTGTATCCAGTGGCGATATTAGTGTTGCTGGTGGTGTTTATGTTGAAGATGCAAGTACAATTACATCTGGTTCTGGTGATGTTTATTTGACGGCCAGTGGCAATCCGGGTGTTGTGTTTAAATCAACAGGTGGTTCATTAACTGTTGGTGATGATATTATTGCGACTGATAATACTGTTGCGCGTACTGCGACTTTTGATGCTGGAAATGGTTCTGAAATCCGTGTTAGTGGTACAAGTGGGGTTGATGCGCAAAATAAGGGTAAACTTATATTTGGTTCAAATGCGTCATCTGTTTTGACAATTGAAAATGGTGCATTAAATGCATCTAATAATGGTAAGGTTGAAATTTATTCTGGTGATGCAACCGCCAAGTCTTTGAACGAATCGGCAAATGGTGAATTTATTATGCATGGTAATTCGTTCACAGCAACAAATGGCGCAATAAATATTTCTAATGGTGTTTGGTTTGGTGGTGCATCGCAACCGAGTGTTGGTATGGTAATCGCGAAGGGTGATGGTGCGCAATCTTTCACTTTGACGAACAGTACGTCTGGCCAAGATATAACCATTTTGGGTGGTGTTTCGGTCGGTGATGATAAAGTATTAAATCTTGTATCCGCGGACGATGTGAATATTACTGGCGCAACAAATATTGCTGGAACGTTGGATGTTGATACAACAAATTTAGCGAAATTTAACAATCCTGTGGTTGTTGGTAGCGAAAGCGATACAACTGCATTGTTAGATATATCGGCCAAGACAATAGATTTGGCTGGTATAACAAACTATGCGACAACCGAATTAAATGCAACCGCAACAGGTGGTACGATTACATCAAGTGCAGCAATAACAAATTCTGGAACATTTAGCGCCACTGCAACAGATGACATTACATTTGGCGACGTGTTGTCCACCGGTGGTGCAATTGAAATCGTGTCCAATGGTGGTGATGTTCAAATTGGTGGTTTTTCTGTATCTGCTGGGACAGCGGATGTTTCGGGCGATACTGTGGCAATGAATTCGTTGTCGCTAACTGGTGGCACAACAACAATATCCAGTGGTGATGTTGATGTGACGGGGGCGGTATCTGTATCTGGTAATGTTGTCCAAGGCGCATCGGGTGGAATGTTGAACTTGGATGGGGTATCAACATTTGATGCAAACAGTTTAGCAATTGTAAATTCAACAGATTCTAATTATGGATTTACAGCGAAAAATGGGACAAACACGACATACACAATTGCTGGTGCGATGGACTTCGGCAAAAGTATGACCATTGAAAATGGCGCAACAACAAATATTTCAGCTGGTTCTGTTGTTGGTGGTGATATTACAAATGGTGGAACTTTGTCATTAACCACAACCGATGGTGTTTCAGATTTAGCACTAGGTAATATTACCAACAATTCATCTTTAACAATAAATACATCTGGCTTGTTAAGTGCATCTGCATTTACTAATGATGGAACAGCAAATATTACCAGTAATGATATGACCGTTTCTGGTGCGTTTGAAACGGCTGGTGTGCTGTATCAAAATTATTCTGGCACATTGTTGTCTGGTGATGTGAATATTACGAATACAAATTATACAATGAATGCATCAAGTATTGATGTCGCTGGAATAAGTCAAAGAAATTCTGTTATGACGATAAACACTGGGGATTTAACTGTTGGTGAAAACATTTCTGCAAATGATTTAACAATTGCGGCTGCACCAGCAGGTGATTGGTTAGATGTGACGGTTGGTGGTGATGTTTCTGGGGGTGTAAAGATATTCGGTTTGGAACATATGACGGTTGGCGGCAATTATACATTTGATAACAACAGTATGTTGCATGCAGCGGTGTTGCCGTTCGCGACTGGTGTTGCACCAAACACAACAACGTATGATTATTGGGCGGATGTTTCTTTGGCTGATGACAGTACATTGGGACAAATTACCAATCATACAAATGACCCAGCCAATGCATTGGTTTATGTTGATGGAAAATTCTTAAGCAACATTTCCAGCTTCGGTAATGCACTGGAAGGTGCACCATTGGTTGCGCCACAAATGGGAATAAATTTATACAGTGTTGTTGACCAAGGTTCTGCTATATGGTTGTTGTATGCCAAGGAAGGAAAATTCGCAATTTGAAAGTGAATTTCTGTAATGCAGACGGTTCAAGGTGCTTTAATTATTTTGACGCTTTGGATGATTTTGATCCGGCAAGTGATCGTATTACAAACAGTGCTAACAGAGATACCGAAGACGATTTACCAATATATCTGTCGGTGCGTGATTATGATAATGATGGTACAAACGACAGTTTGTATATTGTCTTTGATCCACGTTTTGGTGGGCCGGTCACTGTGTTTGATATTGAACCGATTGTTGCACGCGTTGATGATTCAACAGATGGTGAAGTGCAATCTGCAAATGGTTTGGATAAAATGATTGCAGGGCAATTGGAAGATACAGGATTCTATAACGATACACCAATCGAAGCAATTCCGGTTGCATTTGATGGAACTAATTTATCGGAATTGGCGAATGAATTATACAATCGTATGGAACAATATGTTGTAAATCGCGATGGTACACCATTGGCACGGTTTAGTCGCTTGGTACAACCACGTGAATTGGAGCAGGTCGCAGGCAGTATCGCGTTAAACGAACACACGTCTTTCCGCGATTTCGAAGATCATATGCTTGATGAATTTATTTGGAATCGTAATCGCAATTTAAACAAATTGTGGTTTGATGCGGACTTTAGTATGTTCCGTCAAAATGTTTCGGATGATAAGACGGTTGATGGAAATCGCTTTAACTTAACAGCCGGCTTTGATTGGCAGGAAAGCAATACGCTTATACTTGGTTTGATGGGGCGTATATCACACATGTCATCGGAAAATTCAGACAATATAGATTTGGGGTATATGCCTGGGGTATCTATTGCGGGTCATAACAATATGAGTGTTGCGGATACAGACATTGGCATTGGTGCATATTTAATGAAAACATTGGGAACCAAGGTTCGTGTATATGGAAATGCTTTCTTGGATGCGCACTTGTTTGATATATCACGTGAACAAAATTATGTTGATGATATCAGTGGTTCTGGTACCGCGTTCAGTTTAATCAGCGAATGGGGATTGCTGCACGATTGGTTGAATCAATATATCGTTGGAAACCTGTATGCACGCGCGGGATATAACTTTGGTTTTTCAATCAAAGAAAAAGCTGCGGGTGATGATTATATGAATTTACAATCAGATGGTTATTTCATCTTTACCCCAGGATATTCGTTGATTGCACAAAAACGTATTTACACATCGCCATGGTTCCAGATTCGTCCATATGCGTCCATTGGAATTGAATATGACGTTTTGGGTATGCCAGAAGAATTACAATATAAATTCGCACCATCAAAATCATACAGCGATTACGATGTTGAAATAAATCCATTGTGGGCAAACATTGGTGCCGGTGTGGAATTGTTATCTGCGGTTGGGGTTCAATTTGGGCTTGATTATCGTTATCAGTACAACACAGATATCCAAATGCATAATATTCGTTTGTCTGGATCGTACAGATTTTAAAAAACGCCCGTTTGGGCGTTTTTTATTTTCCCCACTTTTCGCCGATTACGTATTCTGCGACCAGCGGGACTGATATTTTCGTCACGGTTTCCATTGCCGATTTAATTTTATGTGCGAATTCATCGGCACGTGTTTCGTCACATTCAAATATGATTTCATCGTGAACCTGCATAATCATTTTGATTGTGTCTGCGTTTGGTTGCACGATGTTTTTATCAATTTCGACCATTGCACGACGAACGATGTCGGCTTCGAATCCCTGAATCGGTGCGTTGACCGCGGCACGCATTGCGTATGCGCGCATACGTGGATTTTTCACATCTGGCAATTCAATGCGACGACCCCATGGGGTATAAACACATGCGTTTTTAGAAACGAAGTTATGAATATCATCAATATATTTTTTGATTTCTGGGATACTTGCCATATATGATTCAATTATGGCCGCGGCAGCTGGACGCGAAACACCCAATTGCCCCGCCAGACCAAATGATGATATTCCATATATTATTGAAAAGTTCACTGTTTTCGCAGCACGACGCATTTCTTTCGGTACGGGTGCGGTTGGTGCAATTCCAAAAATCTTGCGTGCGGTTTGTTCGTGAATGTCGGCGCCCGCGTTAAATGTTTCACGGAACGTTTGAACATTTGCCACGTCCGCCAGCAAGCGCAATTGAATCTGAGAATAGTCAACCGATATCAACACGCGACCCGCGGGCGCGACAAAGCATTTACGAATTTCTTCGCCCAGTTCGGTTTTAATTGGAATATTTTGCAGATTTGGATCACGACTGGACAGGCGACCCGTATTGGTGCTGACCTGAAGATATGTTGTGTGAATTCGGCCATCGGCGGCAATTTGTTTTGGTAATGCGTCTGCATATGTTCCCGCCAATTTAGCAATGGAACGCCATGATAAAATCTTTTCAATAATCGGGTGCGCATCAACCATTTCATTTAATGTTTCGGCATCGGTTGAACGCTTTTTATTTTCAGGCAACCTTAGTTCGTCAAACAGTATCGCGCCCAATTGTTTCGGGCTGGCGATATTAAATTCATGTCCCGCCAGTTTCCAAATCTCGCCCTCCAGTTTTGATAACTGGTCATGAAAAGCGCCCGACAAGTGTGCCAAACCATCGCGATTTACCAACACACCATTGCGTTCCATTTTCATCAAAATCGGCATCAGCGGTAAATCACAAGTTTCATATAATTCGCGCAGTTTTTCGTTTGTGTCTAATTCAGGGCGCATCAAATTATATAATGCCATACAGACACTTGCATCTTCGGCGGCGTACGGTGCGGCAACATTTATGTCCAGCATATCAAAGTGTTTGTCTGCATCACGTGTGCCAGCCGGAAACAGCGAGTTAAACGAAATATTGGTGTGTCCCAAATATTTTAATGCCAGTTCATCCAGCCCATGTCCATGCAGCGACCCATGCAACGCATACGACAACAACATTGTGTCGTCAATTGGGCGAATCACCGATGTATCCCAACCTTCGTTTTCTAAAATATGCAGGTCATATTTCAAGTTGTGTCCAACCTTGGTAATATTTGGATTTGTGAAAATAGGCCATAAATGTTCGCGCACTGTTTTTATATCTAACTGATTCGGTGCAACGGTATTTGTTGCGAATAAATCACCGCTGGATGTTATGTGTCGAATTGGAATATATGCACCGCGTGCCGAATCGGTCGCAATTGACATACCGACAATTTTATCGGTTGTTTGATTAAGTCCGGTTGTTTCGGTATCAAATGCGATAACAGATTTTACATTTGCCAAAAAAGCATCCAGTTCCGCAATCGTTCGTATTACGACAAAATCGCTGGCGATATTATTTTGTGGTGTTGTGGATTGTGGGGCGGGGCGTTCTGGTTCAATGTCGGTTGGGCATGCCGAACCCGGAAAATTCATCGCAGGTTGCGTGGCATCTGGATTGAATTTTGATAATGGGAATAATTTCTCAATCTTTGCCGCCAGTGATGCGCTTTCTACCGATTCGCGAACGAATTTTAATGCCGCCGGTGTGTTGAAGTTCAACGGCGCAACGTTCAGTCCATCTAAATTGACATCTGTTTTAAGGGCGACCAGTTTGCGTGATATATACGCCATTTCACGATTGTCGCGCAGCATATTCCGCACGCGTTCGTTTTCAATATCGTCAATATGCGCATATAAATTATCCAATGTTCCGAATCGATTGATAAGTTCCGCAGCCTTTTTCGGTCCAATGCCACGCACACCTGGGACATTGTCGGTTGAATCCCCCATTAACGATTGAACATCGATAACTTGGTCGGGGCGCACATCAAATTTTTCCAGAACTTCGGGTTCATGAATTTCATGCGCCTTCATACCGTCATATAAAAACACGCGGTCATTTAC
>CAMHKP010000017.1 GCA_946185785.1 uncultured Alphaproteobacteria bacterium | reverse complement strand
GTTGAAAATAATTGAATTTAATGAAATCATAATCGCATATTAAAACTTGCGAAACGCCAATTCAAGTTATAAAATACCCGCGATAAAAGAAGGGGATTTACATGCCAGCCAAGAATAAAAATACAGCACGTGAATGGTTTAATACTATATTTTATGGGGCACTTATTGCGATTGTTTTCCGCAGTTTGTTGCTGGAACCGTTTAATATTCCGTCTGGTTCAATGATACCGACATTACATGTTGGTGATCATATATTTGTAGAAAAATGGGCATATGGTTATTCGCGGTATTCTTTTCCGTTCGGTTCATGGAAATTGTGGAACGGACGCTTTTTCGCAACTGAACCAGAAGTTGGTGATGTTATTGTATTTCGTAACCCAGCTAATGAAGACCAAGATTATGTGAAACGTTTGATTGGTAAACCAGGTGATACAGTTCAAATGATAAATGGTCGTTTGCACATAAATGGGGACCAAGTTAAACGCGAAAACCCACGTCCATATGTTGTCGCAATGTTGCCTAAATCATTGCGTGGTGTTGGCTATTACAAGGAAAATATGTCAATAAAGGGAAACAAAATTTGGGTTGATAATGCACCGGCACCATTTAATTACACAATTGAATATAAAAGTGATCGTTTTTGTAATCAGTATGATGGTGCGTGCGGTGTATTCAAAATGACAGAATATGATGAAATTTTGCCAAATGGGGTAAAACACAGCATTATTGAAGCGTCTGATAATGCACCATTGGACAATACCCCAGAATACACAATACCAGAAAACCATTTCTTCTTTATGGGTGATAATCGTGATAACAGTGCAGATTCACGCGCACATGTTGGTTTTGTTCCGCGTGATAATGTTCTGGGTCAGGTTTGGTTTGTTTGGTATTCACATAATTATTATGCACCGATGTTGGCGTTATGGACTTGGGGGTCCAAGATGCGCTGGGGTCGTTTTGGCATGGGGATAAATTAAAAATGATAGAATTAAAATACAAATTTAATGATGAATCATTGTTAGAAACCGCATTGACACAGAGTGGGGCGAATGCGACACACAATAATGAACGCTTGGAATTTATTGGTGATCGTGTGTTGGGACTGACCGTTGCAGAAATGCTGTACAAAATGTACCCAAATGAAGCCGAAGGCGAATTGTCGCGTCGTCATTCTGTGCTGGTTTCAACGGAAACATTGGCTCAGATTGCCGATGAAATGGATTTGGCAAAACATTTGCATCATGGACATATGACAGCGGGACGTATGCGTCATATTATGGCAAATGCGGTTGAAGCAATTTTGGGCGCGATATTCTTGGACGGTGGCTTTGATGTTGCGCGTGGAATCATAATGGAAATCTGGCACGATTTAGCATTGGCGGACGCAACAGCACCAAAAGATCCAAAAACAACGCTTCAAGAATTGGTTCAGCGTGAATCAAGTGGCGATTTGCCGGTATATGAATATATGGAACCGACCGGGGCGGCACACAGCCCGATATTTAACGTTCGTGTGACTGCGCTGGGCAAAACTGCAACTGGTTCGGGGACATCTAAAAAGGTAGCGAGTATAAATGCCGCTGAAGAATTGCTGAAAATCCTTGCAATTTGATTTGTTGGTGGCTAGAATCAAGGCACAAGAAACAAGGGAAAAAATATGTTTTCAATTTTATTAGTTTTGTTGATAATCGTTTCTGTTTTTATGACAGGGCTTATTTTGTTACAGAAATCTGAGGGCAGTGGTATGTCTGGTTCATCTGCAGCGTCTATGCTGGGTGGAATGTTGACTGGTGCAGCCGCTGGTAATTTCTTGACACGTTTGACAGCATGGTTGGCGGCAATATTCTTTGTGCTGTGCGCGGCATTGGCATTGGTTTCATCAAAAATGAATACTGTTGCCCAGCAAAGCGATTTGCGTAATGAAATTGTGACCCAGGAATCAACAACTGTACCGGTAAGCGAAACACCTGCGGAAACAACAACCACAGATACAGCAAACAAATAAATTATTTAGTTATAAAAAAATACCGCCCAAACGGGCGGTATTTTTATTTCTTTCTTGATTTAGATACTGGCTTTTTAAATTCTTTGTACAGCATTTCTGCAGACGTGAACGCCAACAGTGCCGACGCAGCTGTAATCAAGCCAGAAACCAAACCACCAGAAAACCATGCGAACAATACAATCGCTAAAATCAAAACGATTGTGATGCCCAGGTTCTTGGCTAATACTTTCAAGATTTTTTCAAAAGTACTCATTTTTTCTTCCTTTCGTTTGGACCTGTACATTATATCACAAATTGTTTGAAATTGCACGATTAAAAAAGACCGCAAAAATTGCGGTCTTTTTTTTTTTACTCAAGGAATTTGATTTACAGAATCAATTGACCACCCAAACGTGCCGTAGATGGAATTGGACCAAATGACGAACGTGGGCTAACATAAATATTGCCTGTGATTTCAAAATCGCCACAGAATTGCAACATGTTAACATCACGAATAAACATATTACCTGTGATTTTGATGTCGCATGGTAAAACGTATTTGCGCATATTTTGCAAATACAAGTTGCCTTGGATTTGTGAACCATTGTTCAACAATTTTGCATCACCACGATTTTCAATGATGATATCACCGTACATTGTTTCGCCACATTTTGCAGTTTGTTTTTCGGTGACTGGATTTGTTTTTTCCTTGCTGACGCGAATCGGTTCTGCAGCCATTTTGTTGTTTTTTGCATCACGTGCGATTGGCAATGTATTTGTGCGTGGACGAACATAGCCCGCTGATACACGTACAGGTTTTGTTGTTGGTTCAGCAATCACTGGTGCACTTTGTTTCAATGTGCTTGCAGCAACTGGATCGGCAACAATAACAACTGGCTTTCTGCGATAGTTCATAACATCAATAATCAACATTGTGAACAAAACGATAATTGCGACCAACAAAGCTAAATTCAATAAACCAACCAAGTTGATTCCGCAAATCAATTTCCACAACCAACGTGCGAATTGACAGATTTTTTTCCATACCCAACGAACGAATTGGCAAATTTTACGCCACAACCAGCAGAAAAATCTTGCAATCTGGCGGAAAGGCCAACAAATGATATTCCATACACGTGTCCAGAAAGACTGACGACGTGTGGTGCGTGCATTGCGACTGTTCGTGCGGTTTACACGCTTTGTCGCCAATTTCATTTTAGCTTTTTTAGACATGACAAATCCCTTGGTTTGTATTAGTTTAACATAAATATAGCCAAAATATCACATTTGTCAAGTGTTTTTGTGGTGAAGAAAAAACCGCCCGATTGGGCGGTTTAAGAAATTTGTCATATTCTTAAAATGGAATATCATCATCCATTTGTGCTGGGGTCACTTCTTCGCTGGCTGGTGTTGCGGCTGGTTGCGATGCACCATATTCACCGCCCGCGGCATCAACAGATTTTGCACCCGACAAAATAACCATTTGACCCGCATATGGATTCAAAACAACTTCGGTAGTAAATGTATCAACACCTTGTTGGTTTTGCCATTTGCGTGTGCGCAGGGAACCCTCAAGATACAATTTTGTTCCTTTCTGCAACATGCGTTCTGCGACTTCAACTAAATTTGGATTGAATATAACAACGCGGTGCCATTCTGTTTGTTCTTTCTGTTCGCCAGTTGCGCGATCACGCCAACGATCAGATGTTGCTAATGAAAAGCTGACCACTTTTTGTCCGCTTTGCATTGTACGAACCTGTGGGTCTTGACCCACGTTACCAACCAATATCACTTTATTTATGCTGCCTGCCATTGTTAATTCCTTTCGGTTAGTTCTTGTCTATGTCTAAAATCTGAGCAAAAAAAAGCAATAAAATCAAGAAAAAAACAAATTAGACAATTCAAAAACTTGACTTTTTTGTCAAGTTGTATTATAATAAGGTCATCTTAAAGCAAACGGGGGTGCGTTCGCACGAGGGTCCCGATTTCCAAAAGGATATTTTATGCATATAAATGAATTAAAGGCAAAGTCGCCTCAGCAACTGCTGAAAATGGCTGAAGATATGGGTATTGAAAATCCATCACAATTAAACGTGCAACAATTGCGTTTTGCGGTTATGCGCGTTTATGCGGCAGATAAAAAAATCACACTTATTGGTGATGGTGTGCTTGAACGTATGCAGGATGGTTTTGGTTTCCTGCGCGCACCAGAATCAAATTACTTGGCTGGGCCAGACGATTTGTATGTGTCACCAAACTTGATTAAAAAATATGGTTTAAAAACAGGTGATTATATCGAAGGGCAAATTCAAGCGCCACAAAATGAATCAGAACGCTATTTCGCGTTGGAAACAATTGAACGTGTTAATGGGGGCGATCCTGAAAAATTGCGCCATCGTGTTTCGTTTGACGATATGACACCGCTTTATCCGGACGAAATGTTAAAAATGGAAGTTGCCGATGATAAAGACAAGGGACGTAATTTGTCTGCACGTGTTATCGATTTGATTTCTCCAACGGGCAAGGGGCAACGTTCACTTATCGTTGCGCCACCGCGTACCGGTAAGACGGTTATGCTGCAAAACATTGCGCATTCAATCGCAACGAATTATCCAGATGTCAAACTGATTGTGTTGTTGATTGATGAACGTCCCGAAGAAGTGACTGATATGCAACGCAGTGTAAAGGGCGAAGTTATTTCATCAACATTTGATGAACCAGCAACGCGTCATATTCAAGTTGCAGAAATGGTTATTGAAAAAGCAAAACGTTTGGTCGAAGCAGGGCAAGACGTTGTGATTCTGCTGGATTCTATTACGCGTTTGGGGCGTGCATATAATACGTGTGTGCCATCATCTGGCAAGGTTTTAACCGGTGGTGTTGATGCATATGCATTGCAACGTCCAAAACGTTTCTTTGGTGCCGCCCGTAATATCGAAGGTGGCGGATCGCTTACTATTATCGCAACTGCATTGATCGATACTGGTTCCAAGATGGACGAAGTCGTCTTTGAAGAATTCAAGGGAACTGGTAACAGCGAAATCATTTTGGACAGAAAATTATCTGACAAACGTGTGTATCCAGCAATTGATATTACAAAGTCTGGTACGCGCAAGGAAGATTTGTTGGTTGGTAAAGAAACATTATCTAAAATGTATGTCTTGCGTCGCATTATCAATCCAATGGGCACATTGGAAGCAATGGAATTCTTGCTTGATAAGTTGCGCTTAACAAAAACAAACGATGATTTCTTTGGTTCTATGAATCAATAAAAAAGTTGTGCAAAAATTTGTTTATCACCATATATGTGATATAATATTACATGTATGGTGGGACAAATGGTTTACAAAAATGTTATTGTTTTTACTGTATTGGTTATAATGACGACATGTGTTGCCATTGCTGTGACTACTGATAATCTGGCGGACGCATCGTTTGATAATGTGCCGGTAGAATTGTCTGTTGATGATGGTATAGATGTTGTTATAGCTGAAAATGGTGACGATTTGTATTCATTATCACGTGGAAATGATAATGGCGAATCAGAAAATTTCAAACATGTAAAAGTTTGGGTTGAATAAAATAAAAGATTTATAAAATGATACGAATTTATTTTGCGGCACTGGTTGGTGCCGTAATTTTTTTGTCTTATTTTGTTGGATTGCGTGTTGCGAATATTAAATGCAATGCACATGTCGCAAATATTAACAGCGAACAAATAATTTTACAAAACAAGATTATGGAGAAAACAAATGAAGTCGTTTTTCATACTGGTGCTGGCGATGTGCGTCGCATCTTGCGCGAAAAATACACAATTGTCGAATAATGTTTGTGCACCGATTATGTGCAACAAAATATATGGGCGTGAAAATGATTGGGTTGTTATAAGTGATGATTTAGCACGCAATATATATCGGCATAATTTAACGTGTGAAAAAATGATTACTGGTTCATCGCAATTGTGATTAAATCGTGAACAATTGCCGCTGATTGTGTATCACCGCTGGGCGCGTATTCAACAAATTCAATACCATACGCATCTTTGAACGCATCGACCATGTACATAACAGCATCAACTGATAATCCGTTGTTTTCTGGCACTAAAACATCTGGAAAATATTTTGGGTCAATGCCATCAAAGTCAAAAGATAATACAAAAGGTCGCCCAGCAATTTTATCACGAACATTTGCAACAACGTCGCGAACACTGGATATATTTTGCAATTGGTCGGCATGACGCATAAATATATTTTTGCTGCGAACAAATTCTATTTCGGCCGGTTCAAACGAACGCGAGCCAATATAAAACATATTTTCAGGTTTTAATGCAGGCTTTTTAGATTGTATTGCCAACCATCGCGCATCGCCATCGCCCATCAGTCCGCGCACATTACAACCATGGGGTGCGCCCGATGCTTCGGCTCGTGAAGATTCGGGGGTGTGAATATCAAGATGCGCATCTATATAAACCATACACAAATCAGTGTCGGGTGTGCGATCTGCCAACGCGGCAAAATGTCCAAAATTTACCGAATGATCACCGCCAATCATAATGTGGCGTGTGGCTGGTGTGTTTTCATAAATCATCTTTTGCACAATGGTGTTTTCACCAAAGCGGTCTGCCGCACATGCTTCAATATCAACATGGGGTGGGGTGACCATTGTCCATTGTGCATTTGGGAACATTTGTTGCACAACACTTGGTGCCAACGCGACGCCACCTTCGCGTGGGGTCGCACATGCTGCGCGTCCATATTCAATACCAAACAGGGTGGAAATCATTCGTGATAAGCCTCTATAACACTTTCTGCGACAGATTTAAGCCGTTGCAGACCAGATTCATATGTCGCGCAATCTTTTGAAATTGTCGAACGATATGCATCGCGCAGATTGTCCGCCATATAAAAACATCCAGATATATGTTGCGCACAATATTCGTGCCCCGTAATAAATGCATTTTGACCACGTACGCGACTTTCCATTGTTGACCAGTCAATATCAAGCGCATCGTCCAAGTTTTGCCATGAATTATCACCGGTATATTTGCTGATTGTTTCCCCCCAATATTCGTTAAGTTCGCTGGTATCAACAGCATCGCCACCCGATTTTAACAGGATAATTTGCTGAATCAGTGATTCAATTTGTGGTTGGTATTCGGCATCTATTTGTGCCAATTTTGCACTGCAATAACAGCGATTATATGCGGTGTCTGTGCGTTCGCAATACATATTCATGCATTCTGCATAGTCCGCCAAGCAACGTGCCGATGTTGACGCTTTGGATATCGGGTTGTCAACCGGATAAAACATATCTTGAACACGTGAATTGGCGTTTCGTGCAACATTTGCGGTTGCATTTGGTCGCGCAACAACGCGTCGTAGATTATTCGTTGGTTTATTCATTGCCACACGTGCTGCATTTGCATTTGGAGTGGGGCGCGATACGACACGACGTGGTGTGCTGGCCATGGAACTGGTTGCGGTCGCTGCGCGTGCTGTATTTGTGT
>CAMHKP010000016.1 GCA_946185785.1 uncultured Alphaproteobacteria bacterium | reverse complement strand
CAATTGTTGATATTGGTGCGGGATATGGTGGGCTGGCGCGATATATCGAACACCATACAGATATGACTGTTGTTGCATTGGAAAATATGCCGTTCACAATTACAGTCGCACGCATGATAAAATTCATCACACGTTCACATATTAAAATTATAAAATGTGATGCGTTTGAATATTTAAAGTCATCGCCACGATTTGATATTGGTGTTGCATATCTGGGGCCAAATGTAAATCATCGCTTGGCGGAATTAAAAAACAATTTAGATATCATAATTACATTTGATGTTCCAATACCAAAATTAAAACCAACACACACGATAAATGTGAGACATGGGTCGACACATTATGGTCGTAAAAAATTCCCCCACAAATTATTTGTTTATGATTTTCGTAAATAAAAACGGCACAAATTGTGCCGTTTTTTTATTTCTTGGAAACCTTAGTCTTCGTTTTTGGTGGCGCTTTTTTGGTTGGCTTAGAAGTCTTCTTTTTACCCGAAATAATTTCGCGGATTTCATCGCCAGTCAATGTTTCGCGCTTTAACAATTCGTTTGCTAATTTTTCAACAATCGCACGATTTTGCGACAGAATCTTTTTAGCATCTGTATGCGCATTGTCCAACCAATTTCGAATTTCGGTATCAACAATTTCGGCCGTTTTTTCAGATGCATCTTCCAACGCGCTGCGCCCACCAAATGTTGTTGATTGGTTAATTGCAACCAAACCTATCTTGTTCGACAAGCCAGCCGTTGTTATTGAATAACGCGCCAAACGTGTTGCACCCGCGATATCACTTTCTGCGCCAGTGGTTATTTTATCGGCACCAAAGAATAATTCTTCAGCGGCACGCCCCGCAAGCGCAATAGATAACTGCGCGCGCACTTCGGCAATTGTCATAGAAACCTTATCGTCTATTGGCAAATGCTGAACCATACCCAGCGCACGACCACGTGGAATAATTGTTGCTTTGTGTATCGGGTCAGTTATATTCGCATAATGTTGACTGACAAACGCATGACCCGCTTCGTGATACGCGGTTAATTTTTTATCCGTCTCACGAATCTTGCGCACTTTACGTG
Source organism: uncultured Alphaproteobacteria bacterium (assembly GCA_946185785.1). Classification (GTDB taxonomy): domain Bacteria; phylum Pseudomonadota; class Alphaproteobacteria; order Rs-D84; family Rs-D84; genus Enterousia. The sequence continues at coordinate 6,651 of CAMHKP010000016.1, read as the reverse complement.
GCCCCATCATAATTTTATCGCGCGCTTCGTCCATATCTTCGTTCGTGATTTTATCATGTCCAACACGAACAGCATGCAATGCTGCTTCGTTCAACAAGTTTTCAAGGTCAGCCCCCGAAAAGCCTGTTGTACCACGCGCAACAGCCATCAAATCAACGTCCGCGGCCAATTTCACACGATTGGCGTACAAATTCAAGATTTCATGACGACCATTTGCATCTGGTAATTCAATATACACTTGTCTATCAAAACGCCCTGGACGCAACAACGCTGGGTCTAACATATCTGCACGATTTGTAGCACCCAAAACAATTATGCCCGTATTGTTCGCGAAACCATCCATTTCAATCAGCAACTGATTCAATGTCTGTTCGCGATCTTGGTCATTATGAATTTGTGTATTACGTTTTTGACCAATAGCGTCTATTTCGTCTATGAATAAAATGCATGGTGCATTGCGCTTTGCCATTTCAAACATTTCTTTGATTTTCGCAACACCAAGTCCAACGATAATGCCAGAAAAATCACTGCCCGATGCGGCAAAGAATGGAACGTTCGCTTCGCCTGCGATTGCACGCGCTAATAATGTTTTACCGGTACCCGGTTCACCCGACAACAACACACCGCGTGGCACACGCGCACCAAGCGCACGGAATTTATCTTTATTCTTCAAGAAATCAACAATTTCCATCAGTTCTTGTTTTTCTGCATCAATCCCAGCAACGTCTTTGAATGTTGTCTTTTTAACATTGCCTGTCATAATTTTAGTTGGGTTTTGCCCAACGATACTACGACTGATACCGCCCTTTGGCCCACGCAGTAAAATCCACAAGAATAATACCCACAGAATAATCGGGAACCATACACCCATACGTTCCCAGAATGATCTGGATGCATCAATGGAAATGCTGGCGCCACTGGCCGCTATTTTTGATAACAATTCTGGATCATATGTAATTGTAGCCGTATATTTTGTTCCATCTTTTAATACACCAGATGCATCATTGCCATGAATATCCATTGTCTTGATATCATTTGCACGACGCAACACGTCTGAAAAAGACAATTCCACAGGACGCGCGACAGTCGCCGCTGTATCTGTTGGCATATTAAACAGCGACCCAGATTTGCCAAACGACATTACCCCCAGCGCACCAATGATTAACAATGGTATCACCAGAACCCAAGCTGATTTATCACGTGGTAATTTATTTTTCAATTTTCCTAACTTTGCCATGTCTTTTCCTAAATGTTGTTTTTGCCCCTTCGGGAACAATCAAAATGCGTTCACCCAAGCGTCGCAGTGTACAATGCCCCAGTGTGAATTTACAATTGCCATGCAACTTATCCACTGCTAAACGCAATGAATTCAAGCGTGGCTGATAATTGTCCCCCCCTATTTTTTGAATCAGTGTTCCGACAAACTTTAATCTAATATCGGGGCTCAGGTCAAACAGAAAAGAATCACGAAACATCGCAAAACCATTTCCCATGACATCAGCCACCAATTTATCAACATCTGTTTCAATCGCATTACGCGCACGATTAAGGTTTTCAATTGCCAACAAAATGCGTTCATCACTGATACCCAACTTATCATGCAACAAATGACGATTTTGACGAATACGAACACGTGTATAGCGCGCATCGTTATTCATTTCATCGTTAAAGTATTTAATACCACGACTTTCACAATATTCACGCAATTCATCACGTGAAACATTTAATAATGGACGAACAATCTTGATGCCATCACGTTCCGCAATTGGTTGCATTGCGGACAGACCAAAAACCCCACTGCCACGCGCCAAATTCATTAAAAACGTTTCAATTTGATCATCAGATTGGTGCGCAGTTAGCAAATATTCAATTCCATTATCATGACAAAAATCTGTCATCATTTTGTATCGTGCAGTGCGGGCGGCAGCTTCTAGTCCAGATGATGGTTTTTCGCCAGTCCACACAAACACATGGCATGGCACATCTAGCTTTTCACAAGTATCACGAACATATTCCGCTTCGACCTTGGCAGCGGCGCGCAAATCATGATTCACATGCAAACACACAATGTCTGCACCGATTTCAACCAGCCAATATAATAACGCAATGGAATCGACCCCGCCACTGACCGCGACAGCCATTTTTTTCCCATAGAATTCGCGCATAAAATCGATAAACTTTTGATTCATAACACCGCCATTTTATGATATAATTTGTAAAAATAAAGGGAAAAAGGAATGAAAAAGAAAATTAAAACAGTTGCAGTTTATTGTGGGCACCAATTTGGATTAAATCCGGCATTTGTCACTGATGCGGAACTGATGGGCGAATTGATTGCTAAAAATGGTCTGGACATGGTATTTGGTGGCGGTGATGTTGGTTTGATGGGCACTGTGGCTGGGGCCGCACTTGAAAACGGTGCACATGTAATTGGTATTTCCACAGAACACGTTGTCGCGAAACAGGAACCCGTACACAAAGGTATCGATGTACAAATTGTACCTGGGGTGAATGAACGCAAACAGAAGATGTTTGAATTATCTGATGCTTTCATTATATTGCCTGGTGGCATTGGAACGTTAAACGAAGTGACTGATATTTTGACCATGCAACAGATTGGCGAAACAAGCAAACCAGTATTCTTTTTGAACACTCGTCACTTTTGGTGGTCTTTCCACGAACTGATTGTTGATATGATGAATAATCAATTTATATCGTCATTGGACGATTATAACGTCACTATTGCTGGCGACCCCCACGAACTTATGGATGGGATTTTAAATTATAAGCACTAGGCAATTTCAATGACTTTATCGTGCGATGTTGCGCCACGTACGATTTTTATGCTGGATTTTGGCACATCATAGTGCTTTGCCAGCATTTTTATTACCGCCGTGTTTGCTTCGCCATCACTTGGTGCCGCATTGGTGTACACGCGCAAATTGTCGCCATCGGCAACAATTTTTTGAACGCGTGCGCGCGGAATAACACGGATATTTACAATCATTACAGTGTCGTTATTTCTTTGATTTTTTCACCTGCAACGATGTGCATATGAAAATGTGGAACGCTTTGACGAATATAAACGCCATTGCCAGTATTCGCGAATATATTGCAATCGGTGACGCCAAGCTTTTCAACCGTTTGATTCAGACAATCAAAGAATCCCAATTTTTCGTCATCTGATGCGTTTGCTGAAAAATCCAAGATGTTTTCATATTCGCCACGTGGAATAACCAATGCATGTATTGTTGCCGCCGGATCTATATCCAGAAACGACAAAGCATATGCGTTTTCATACACGCGTTTTGATGGAATTTCCCCACGAATAATTTTGGCAAAGACATTATTTTTATCGTACATATATTTCCCCTTTGGTCACATTGGCGATTTTATTGCCAGATTTGATTAAAATCAAGCCTTGAAATTACATTTTAACGCACTATATTTTGAATAACGTTAATCACAAGGGGGTTATATCTATGTTTAAACCGTTAAATAATTACGTTTTATTGCAAAGAATTGAAGAAGAAACTAAAACAGCTGGCGGAATTATTATTCCAGACAACGCCCGTGAAAAACCATCACGCGGAACAGTTATTGCAGTGGGCGATGGCACATTTGAAAATGGTGCACGCGTACCAATGACCGTTGCGGTGGGCGATACGGTATTATTCGCAAAATGGGCGGCAAGCGCGAACGAAGTTAAAATTGATGGCGCTGATTATGTTTTAATCAAAGAAAGCGATATTTTAGGAATTTTGAAATAAATTGGGGGATTAAGTTATGGCAAAAGATATTGTATTTGATACTGATAAGTTATCTGCAGGTGTTGATAAGTTAGCAAACGCAGTAAAAATCACTATGGGGCCCAAGGGTCGCACAGTTATCATTGAAAAATCATATGGCGCACCAGTCGCAACCAAAGACGGTGTGACAGTCGCCAAGGCGGTATCGTTAAAAGACCCAATGGAAAACATTGGTGCACGCATGGTTCAGGAAGTTGCCAAGAAAGCTGGCGATGACGCTGGCGATGGTACAACAACCGCAACCGTATTGGCACAAAAGATTATACATGAGGGTCGTCGTGTTATTGCCGCAGGTATGAACCCAATGGATGTTAAACGCGGAATTGACATGGCTGTTGATGCCGTTGTTGCAGATATCGACAAACATGCACGTCCGGTCAAAGACAGTGCTGAAATTGCCCAAGTCGCGACAATTTCCGCAAACAACGATGCCGACATTGGAAAAAAGATTGCCGATGCCATGGAAAAAGTTGGTCGCGAAGGCGTTATTACCGTTGAAGAAGCCAAAGGACTGGAAACAGAAATAGATGTTGTCGAAGGCATGCAATTTGACCAAGGATTTATGTCACCATATTTTGTCACAAACAGCGAAAAAATGTTGGCGGAATTAGACAACGCACAAATCTTGGTTTCTGAAAAGAAAATTACAGGATTGCAAGCATTATTGCCAATTCTGGAACCAATCGCACAATCGGGTCGTCCATTGTTAATAATTGCCGAAGACGTTGAATCCGAAGCATTGGCGACATTGGTATTGAACCGTCTGCGTGGTGGGTTAAAGGTTTGCGCAGTCAAAGCCCCAGGTTTCGGTGACAGACGTAAAGAAATGTTGAAAGACATCGCAACCGTCACTGGTGCAACTGTTATATCCGATGATATGGGTATGACATTTGAAAACATCACAATGGATGTTTTGGGATCTGCGAAAAAGGTTGTAGTCAGCAAAGATAACACATTATTGGCGCATGGTGGCGGAACACCAGAACGCATTGCCGCACGTGCAGACGAAATTCGTGTCGCACTTTCGAACACAACCAGCGAATACGACCGTGAAAAACTGTCTGAAAGACTGGCTAAATTGGTCGGTGGTGTCGCGGTTATCAAAGTTGGCGGCATGACCGAAGTCGAAGTCAAAGAAAAGAAAGACCGCGTTGATGATGCATTGGCGGCAACACGTGCAGCCGTTGCAGACGGTATTGTTGCCGGTGGTGGTATCGCACTGGTTCGTGCAACAAGCGCACTTGAAAAATTAAAGGGTGCGAACCAAGATCAAAACGTTGGTATTGATATTGTACGTCGCGCGCTGACCGCGCCAATCGCACAAATTGCCGATAATGCTGGGGTATCTGGTGAAATCGTTGTTGGCAAAGTTATGGAATCAACAGATTATAACTTTGGATACAATGCACAAACCGGTGAATATGTTGATATGATGAAATCTGGCATTATTGACCCAGCCAAAGTTGTTAAAACCGCAATTATGGCGGCATCATCTACAGCCGGTGTAATGCTGACCACGGGTTGTGTTATGGCGGAAATTCCCGAAGAAAAACCAGCCACACAAATGCCGGGTGGCATGCCAGGAATGATGTAAGTCGTTTGTTAATAAAATAAAACCGCCCAGATGGGCGGTTTTTTGTCTTACTCTTTATCTATGGGTCTCGCCCCTTCAGCACACGAACATCTATTGTTTGTACATGTACATATACAATCTATAGTCTGCACTCCTCCACCATAACAATCCGCAGACGTATTGCAAGTATTTTGCGCTGGAAGACAAGCTGAAGCGGTCTGCTTTACGCAACAATTTGTGGAAAGATTACAACTATAATTAGTACCATAAGTTGTGCACGATCCATCTATACATGGTCTAGAACAACTGCTGCCCGTGACACAGCAACCACTGCTACATGTTGGATATCCAGATGGACAATCACTGTCGGTTGAACAAGCACTGCCACTGGGGCACTTTGTCCCTGAACAGCATCCACTAAGACATGTTTTATATCCATTGGAATAACAATCAGATTCCAAAGTGCATGTTCCCCTTGTACCACAGCTGTTAGAACAGCAATTATTTGTTGATTCCCCATAGTTTTGATTTTGACACAGAAACAAATTACCATATACGCCAGACGGACACGGCTGGGTGCAACAACCACCGCTACATTGGGCATAGTTATGCGATTGGCACTCTAAAGCATTTGCGCATCCATAACCCGATGAACACGCATTGGTGCAACAACCGTTACTGCACGAACCGTATCCTGCTGAATTGCATTCACTGTTTGTTGAACATATATTCGTACAATAATAACACGCACTGGAGAACTGATAACTGCCAATAGTGTTTGTTAATGTACTGCTTGTCCCCATATAGCAATCATCAACGCCGGTAGCACCACCGGTGGTCGTGCCATATACACCCCCTTGGGCTGGACAACGGGTACATGATGTAGCACTGCTGCCGGTTGTATAATAACCCGTCGATGCGGTCAATGTACTGCCTAACTGTACCGTTGAACTATACGCACTGGTTGATGAAGCCCAGCGCCGTACAGTTCCCGATGAACACCCCGTTGGTGTTTGGTATTCATAGCAACTTAAATATGCTGTCGTTGGACTTTCAGATGCACGTGTCCACCCCGAATCTGGCGTTGGGCATAATGTACACGAACCCGAAGGGGCAAAACCATAACCACTTGTATCACTGCCATAATAACCACTGTTACAAACAAAGTTAGTCTTATTGCTATTTGCCGTTGAATTTGATGGAACATCCGTACAAGAATACGTTCGTCCCAATGAATATTTACCAGCCGCACAACTGGTGCATCCTGCC
>CAMHKP010000015.1 GCA_946185785.1 uncultured Alphaproteobacteria bacterium | reverse complement strand
TTTTCGTTTCACTCCACCCAAGTTCTTCAAAATGATGGTGTAATGGCGCACGTAAAAATACGCGACGACCAGTCCCAGTTGCTATACGTGTCACTTTGAAAAACATTGTTTGAATGAACGATGATAATAAAATAAGAACCATCATGCCGGCTGCTACACCCATGATAATTTCCGATTTCAATAACATAGCAACCGTACCCATCAAACCACCCAGCGCCAACGACCCAACATCACCCATAAATATTGCGGCTGGTTTTGCGTTATACCACAAAAATCCCAATACCGCGCCAAATGTCGCGCCCAGCGGTGCATACAAACCACTTGCTGTTGGTAAAAAGACAACTGTATCCATAAATCCAATACGTGTTGCACCATAAAGTGCCACGACCAACACAATCAACACCGGCAAATACAATTTTGCCAACATTCCATCAAGTCCGTCTGTGATATTCGTTGCGTTTGCAGAACCACAAATCACGAAATACGCAAATACATAATACAGTAATCCCAACGGCCACACAATCCACGAACCAAAAGCCAACGATAAATCTGGAATATATGCCGGCATAGTTTTATTTATCAAATATGTCAAGATTATTACGAATATGGCTTCAATCCCCAGACGCATTTTTGGGCTAAGTCCGTTTGAAGCCTTGACCGACTGACTGGATACTTTCTTATAATCATCTGCGAAGCCCAGCGCACCAAACATCACCAACGCCAACAATGCAACCCAACCTGCCATACTTAACATTGGCATAAACAAAACACTGGAAACAAGAATCGCAAAAACCAACAAAATACCGCCCATTGTTGGGGTACCAGCCTTTGCCTTGTGCGATTCGGGAACATTTTCACTTATTGGCTGACCTTTCTTTTGCCATGCATGCATTGCACGAATAAATGGCTTTCCAAAAATAATCATTATCATAAATGCCAGCCCAAACCCGCACGCAAATTGTGTCCAACCACTAGCAAAAAAACTTAACCCAGAATTCAAGAAAAAATCAGTCAGCATAAAACACTCCTTTTCATGCTGACATTTTATCACAAAATTGGCTAAAAATAAATTTTATTTGGCGGTGCAATCAATAATTTGTTCGTCATCCAGCATCAGTGTCCATTCGGCACCTTTTTGCCACAAAACAACCTCTATATCATTCAAAACACCAGCGTATTTTGCACCCGATGCCGATGGAACCAATAACAAATCAACATCGTCCCCATTTATGTTGGCATGCATACTGTTGCCGTCTTCTTCTATATCCGTTTGAATATCATACCCACCGCAATGCAGAATCGGTGTTTTTTCTTCGCGTTTACATGCCACAACCACGAATACACATAACAAACAAACTAAAAACTTTTTCATGCAATCCCCCCAAACATAAACTAAAACACACCACCAACGACCAGACTAGATTCCGCACTTGCGTTGCTTGGCGCTGGATTTGGTTTTTGACCAACTTTGAACGCTTCGGTAATAATTGTGCCTTCTGGGTCGGTTGATGCCGCCGCACCACTACGCCGATTTACACGCACAAAGCTTAATCCATCTGGCACTGAGAACGGTTGATTCTTTTCGTTTTCCAACGCTGTTTTCATAAATTCAGCAAACACACGTGCAGCCATATGACTGCCAGCACCCTTGCCCAATGCCTTTGGCGTGTCATATCCCAGATACACCCCCGCAATCATATTTTTAGAAAAGCCGATAAACCAAACATCTTTTACATCATTTGTTGTTCCGGTTTTACCAGCGATTGTATGACCCTCAACGCGCGCCTGACGACCGGTACCACGTTCAACAGCCCCCTGTAATATAGACACAATTTGATACAAACTTTGTGCATCAACCAATGGTTCAACTTCACTTTCTTGGGATGGTGGTAATAAATCATCACTCCATTCAACAAACTTCGGTGCAACACCATCGATTGAACGACCATAGCGATCTTCTATATAGTCAACCAATTGTGGCTTAATAACATGACCACCATTTATAAATGCCGAATAACCCGACACTAACTTTTCGAGCGTTGTTTCGCCTGCGCCCAATGCCATTGACACATTTACATTTTTTAGATCTGCTGGATAAACCCCGAATCGTTGTGCCATTTCAATTGCATTTTCTGGACCAATTTCTTGGGCCAAGCGCACCGTTGTCACATTACGCGATGTTTCCAATGACAAACGTAATGGTATATTTCCCAAGAATTTTTTATCGTAATTTTCTGGTTTCCAAACCATATTATTTTCCCGAATTCCAACAATTGGTGCATCCAGCAATAAATGTTCTGGGGAATACCCACGTTCCAGCGCAGCCAAATATACGAATGGTTTAATCGTACTGCCAATTTGACGATAGGCTTGTGTTGCACGATTGAATGAACTTTCTGCAAAACTGCGCCCACCAGTCATTGCCAGAACGCGTCCAGTATGCGGGTTCATCGCAATAATTGCACCTTGTAATTTATCGGTGCGCCCTTCGTTATATGCATCCAGTTCTTTATTAAGGGCAACCGCCGCGGCACGCTGTAACTTTGGATCAATTGTTGTTTTAATATACAACCCTTGGTTATACAACACATCACGCCCCAGTTTATTTAATAATTGGCGACGAACATCTTCGGCAAAATATTGAAATGCCGATTCCATTTGTTCTGTAAAACCACTGTTGATATTTAATTCTTCGGCATATGCAGCATCGGCTTGTTCTTTGGTAATATAGCCTTCTTCCAGCATACGACGAATCACATAATTGCGACGTTCAACCGCACGCGCACGATCATTTGGTGCCTTTGGCAGAGACGCCAAAAACGCACATTCTGCTAATGATAATTCCGCAACGGGTTTATTGAAATACATCAATGCCGCCGAACCAACACCGTATGCGCGCGCCCCAAGGAATATTTCATTCAAATACAACGTCATTATGTGTTTCTTGGAAAATGTGCGTTCCAAACGCAGTGCTAAAATAGCCTCTTTAATTTTACGGGACAAACTGCGTTCAGATGTTAAAAAGAAATTTTTTGCAACCTGTTGTGTAATGGTTGACGCACCAGAAAAGTTAGTATCAGCCCCAAACATACGTGCACCATTATTCACAACCGCACGTAATATTCCTTGAACGTCTATCCCAGGGTGTGTCCAGAAATTTTGATCTTCGGCAGCAACAAACGCGTTCACCAATTGGGACGGCATATCATCATAGTCAATAAACACACGTCTTTCTTCGGCATATTCAATCAACAACGAACCATCAGCCGCATAAAGTCGTGTTGCAACCGGTGGTGCATATGTTGCCAATTTGCGATAGTCCGGTAAATCATTTCCATAAATGAAAATCAGCGCCGCCAATGCCGCGATTCCCGCGGTAAAGCCCCAAAACACAACATGTAATAAAATGCGCAGAACTTTTTTGAATTTCATAACGCGAATAATTTTAAGATAAATATTTATTCTTTGCAAATAAAAACAAAAAAACGCCCGATTGGGCGGTGTTTTTATAATTCAATTTGACCGTTGGTTGCAATCAGGTCGGCACCCATCTCAATTTTACCGCCCGCTTCGCGTACCAATAATTCACCTGCGGCAATTTCTGCAAAATCCAGTGGTTCGGATACAAACCCGTCAAACTTGCCCGACGCAACCCACGCCAAGTCAAGTGCCGGACAACCACTGCGACGAACATCACCAACCGTTTTACGATTGTCGGTTGTATTATAGCAAATCGTTAAATCTGCATCATCTTTGATATTTGAAACCTTAACACGTGCCGAATGAAATGCAGAATACGCATACGCACCGCGTTCGCGTTCCGCATAATACAAACGTTCATCAATTGGTGAATAAACCAGTGCGATTTGTGTTTCGTCATTTGTGCGCAACGCCAACGATATTGCAAAATGTGGATTACCACGCACAAAATTTGCCGCCCCAGACAACGCCAAGACAAATTCATCACGCCCATCACCCGCACGTGACACATTTGGTGTTAACAACCCCGCACTTGGGCGAACCAACATTAAATCAGATAAAATACTTTCTTCGATACGGGCTTCGGCCTTTTGCACAAAGTCACGCGCACCGCGCAATGACTGTTGCAAATTTTCCACTTCGCCAAAGTCATGACGCAGTCCGGTTGCTGTACGTTGCAACGCCATAAACATTTTGTTTAATTCCGTTGAACCTTTTATCAGCAGTTCCATTTGCGCCCCCGCAATTTAGATTAGAAATTAAATCCGGCAAATTTGCTCTTGAATTCTGCGGCACGTTGACCACGATCACCGGTATTTGCACGTTGACCAGTCCACGCAGAATGATTCAAATTGTCCGTAGACAAAACCAAATCTTTCTTGACCGAAGAATACATTTTTACCGTTTTACCATCCGTCATTGTGACGTTAATTTCATGGTATTCTGGATGAATTCCTTTTTTCATAGCATAACCCTTTTGATTTTTTAGCCCCGTGATTATACAAAGATTTTTTGACAAATCAAGCAATATTCGCGAATTAATAACGACCAATACAGCCCAAATACGTTTTTCCGGTTGATTCCAGCACATTTATGAACTGATTTTGATTTTTCCCAGAAAATAACGCCAGAATCGTTCCAGCGTCGGTTGCCAACATATCTGTGACGGTGGCAATAGAAGAATTCATTTTCTTGAAAAACCCGCTTGCTGGGTAAATTTCTGCGGCAAACAACTGGTGCGAACCATGTGTTGATGTGCCCTTTTCAGCCCGAATAACCATCAATTGACATTCTGGGGAAATTATCAGTTTGTCGGTCACAACCGCACCACCGCCCAACAATTCACCCCACCAGCCAGTCGATTCGCAAAATACAGGATAATAAACAACTGCATCTGGGTTTGATTCAAAAATAGCTGGTAAATCTAGTTCATCCGACACAACATCAGGCATTTCGCCAGTTGCCGTATTTATAACTTTCCGCGACAACTGGTAAATCGCATCACCATTTGTCTTACGTGGCCAATAAAGAATCGGAAACTGCTTCATTGATGTGAATTATATCAGATTCGGAAGAAAGAAAAAAGGGGGGAACGTAAAATAAAGTGCTTGATTTTTTATTTTTTTATTTCTTTGTACCATTTCTGTGCATTTGACCACATGGTTTCCAGATTCTTTTTCGTCGTTTGATAAAAGTCATCCGATATTGTCACGTTGAACAAACTCTTGACCAGTGCCGGAATCGACGTCATGAACATGGCAATAAATGCACCCATCATGATAATTGTCACAATGCTATCATTGCGCATCATAAGGCCGTCCATCAAAATTGTCGAATCGTTTTGTTCAAATGCTGCCGCTAATGCACTCATCCCATTCCATTCCCCAAATACAGCATTTAAAAACATAATCGCAAAAGTCACGAATATACCAGTCAATGCAATACCAAGCGCACCCTGAACAACATCGTTTATTATCGATTTTATATTTTTACGTCCATCCGGCAGAATTGACCACCCTGGGAAAATCCATGCCATTAACGACAACGGCAACATAACCAAATCAAGTGATAATTTTATGAATATTTCCAAGAAATATATTGGGATTGGCAATAATGCCACAAAAAACAATACTAATATCAGCAACCCTGCAAAAAATATCGGCACATTTGGAAAAATTGGAACATCCCACAAAATTTTATGCATGTATTTGTCATTAAACGCCATATTCAACATTGTCCAGCCAGCTGTCATACCGATTCCTGTCATTTGATGAACATTGGCTAATTCACATGCCAAATTATGCCGCAATTTAGGTGAAAACGCCCCACGAGATGCCGCTTTATTGGATATAGATACGGGATCAGCAATTGCCGTTGCAACAATACATGTGTTGAACGCTTCGTCATCTGTCACCGCGTGATTTAATGTCATTCCAATGCTAAAAATTGGTTCAATCGCAATATCGTTTATCATTCGTGGCAGTGGTGCAACCAGCATCGCACAAACAACCCCCAGTTTCAATACGCGCACACCAAAATCGCCAGACAAAGACCAAGGTTCAATGTTTTTTGCATTCATATAGCTTGCTAATAATTGCCACGCAAACCATATCGCCAATAATGCTGTTGCAAATGGAATTACAACCGCGCCAATTGCCCGATACACCCCCGGCAAAATATTTGACATTGTACCAATAATGTCGGAAAACATTTGACACGACCAACAAGACGAGAAAAAGCTCATTGCATCAGCCATATTTACCGGAACGGCACTGCGATATATTGAAAAACCCGCCAAAACCCCCGCCCCTGCAATCAAACCAACAACAACTGGCGAAGCCGCCCCTGCCGCAAATGGCAGGAACGAAATAAATGTTATCCAAAAATTTTTTAACCAACGCATGTTTTAAGTATATCACATTTTGTCCCAAATGTGATATAATTGAAAAGATAAAAATATAAATAAGAGAGAGAATGTCATTTTTGCGCAAAATTTTGCCATGTCTGTTTATGCTGGCAACGCTTATCTTGCCAGTGCCTGCATTGGCAGACTGGGGTATTATTGACCAGTTTAATTTGGCACCGTTTGTACCAATTGTTTTAGACGCCATGATGACTATCGCCAGTGGTGGATATGAATTTTTTGTTGGCAACGGAACTGGAATTATATATCTGTTGGTGTGGGGTTTCTTGTTAATCACCATTGTGCTGTACTTGGTAAAGCTTTATATTCCAAAAAATTGGACTGGGGTACTTGGCTTTTCTGGTGGGGGTGAAATGTTTGATGGCAAAACAAACGCCATGAACATTGTTTACAATGTTTTCAAACCTTGCCTGCGTGGAATTATCGCTGCTGGATTTTTATTACAAATTCGTCCTGTGGTTTTAACCGAAGTTTTGGTTAACCCGTTTTTGCAGTTTGGATCTTTGTACACTCACAGCATAACAGAAAACATCAACCAAACAGGCGTTCCCACATCAACCGTAATATGCCCAGAATCCGTTGTTCAAAAAGAATGGATTTCAAAATCATCATGTGAATTTTTAATCAAACCTGTGGCAGATTTGTCTGCAGCGAATAACACCATGATTAAACGAGGATTTGAATCGTTAACTCGCGGACTGGGACAACTTATGACATTATTTTCGCATGGTGGTGCTGGTTTTTTAAATGTCGTCACTGGTATCGTTTTAATATCAACATTCTTTTCAAGCAATTTGTTTATGGCGCTGCTTATTATTCAGGGCATTTTTGAATTTGGTATGGCACTTGTTTTATATCCATTTCATGTTTTGTCATATGTGGCAAAACCCAGTGATAAATGGTTGGATATATGGCCTGCATTTGCTGGTGTTACAACGGCACTAAAAAAGCTGGTTATAACAATGATTATGTGTTCGTTTATGTTGTGCATAAATATTGCGATAATAAAATCTTTATTCACATGGAATTCATCTATATTTGTGGTTGCTGCCGGGGGGGCTGCGACCAGTAATGTTCCAATGGTTGCAAACACAACATCGGGTGCATTTGGTGAACATTCAATACTGTGGATGTCTTCTATATTAACTTTCTATTTGATGTTCAAATTGTTCAATATGACACGCGAACAACTGATGTCATATGTAGGCAAAGGAACAGACAGTTTGTACAACAACGTTGTAAAAGATTCCAAAACATTATGGAAAAACACAAAAGACACAGGAAAAACTATCGCGACTGTCGCAGGGTGGATTAAAAAGAAATGAACGGTATATTAAACAATTTTGTTCAAGGTACTGTCCAATGCTATGGATGCCCGATATTTGATCGGCTGTTTCAAATTGTGTCCAC
>CAMHKP010000014.1 GCA_946185785.1 uncultured Alphaproteobacteria bacterium | reverse complement strand
GATGTATATGCAACCCGATATATAATATCTGGGGCGAATATGTCCAAGTTAGCCAAAGTGCAACAGTCGGGACATTCTGAATATGTTCAAACAGATTCATATGGTAATATGTTGGGACGCATAAATATGAGTGCAGTTTATTCGCCATCGACACACACATGTACACTGACCACAGAATCTGTCGCGTGTAAGAATGCTGAATCAGTAGTCACAACAGATGATCATTCAACATGCAGCAGTGGTGGTGGTAATAAGAAAACAAATATCACCCAAACATATCACGGCACAACGTGTAAAGAGTTTAGTGAACCAGTTGTATCTACGAATACTGTTGAAATGTAAAAAAATAACCGCCCAGATGGGCGGTGTTTTATTTCAAGTCTTTCAAATCGCTTATTATAAGTATTCCGTCGCTTTCCCAAGTTTTTCGTAAATCGTCAATGTCCATTATGTTATCGGTGGCCAAGTATAAAACCGGTTGAACATTATGTGTGGTGGCAATTCTTTTAACATTTGCGATTGGTGATTTGCGTGTTTTGCCCGCGGCAAACCAATTTTCATCATCTGCAACCCAGAAGTCGTCATCGGTGTGTGATACAATTGCAAATTTATCTGTGATGACAACGTCATCGTCAATGGTATATGGTAATGATTTTGATTTCATATATTTCACAACAGGTTCAACTGTATCTGATACCGATGGAATATCTTCTATTTCAATTGGTGTGTCATCGTCATCGTCAAAATTTATGTCTGTGAATTGCGGCACATCGTCAATAAAATTGTTTGCATCATCTATATCAAAATCTGTTGGAATTGGAATGTCTTCGGTTTCTGGCGCGGCCTGTGTATTTGTTTCTGTGACTGCAGCAGATGCTTGTGCCTTGGTCATATGGCCCAAATCAAATGCAGAAACAGGTGTTGGTGATAAATGTTCGCGCGCACGTGCATACGCAACACGCATTTCAGATGGTACTTGTTCTGGAATTATGTCTTTTTCAGGTGTTTCAGGTGTTGGTTCTTCGGCTTTAATTTCTGGTTGTGTTTCTTGGGTTGTGGTTGTGACAGATTCTGGTTCATCCATTGGAGTTTGGGTGAATGCATTTTTCAAGAAATTGCGAACTTTTTCAGGGACCTTGATTGAAAATAGGGGGGCTTTTGTTCGTGCGATAACAACTGTCGTTGCAACATACATTGGTACAGCGGCTAAAATCAAAATACAAAAAACCATCCCTGGGAACCCATGAATGTGTGCGTGCGCAAGTTGACACCAGCGAAGACGTGAAAATATATCAAAGTTGAACATATATTTCATTATCGCCCATGTGGCAATAAAGTACCCAACCGTCCACAAAATGACGCATTTATTAGATTTGAAAAAATTTACAACTTTGTCTAACATCTCAGGAATATTATAGACATTATCGTATTTTTGTCAATATTTTATTGCTTTTACAAATATGCATAAAAAAATTAGTGAAAAAACTTTTTTTAAGGCTTTTTTGTGGTATAATTAAAGTAATTATCCAAGGGGGGAAATTTATGTGTAAATTTACAAAAATGCTGGGTGCATCGTTTGCATGCATGTTTGTTATTTCGGCAATGGTTGCCGCCAATGCGGCGCCAGCAAGTCGTGCGTCAACAGGGCGTACGGGGTTAGCCGCCCAATCTGCGCGTATGCCATCGATGCCGGTTTCACCTATAAACGCGATGGGAAATGTTGCTGTTGATAAAGAAACGGTTCCATCTGACGTTGGACCTCAGCCAGAACCTCAACCAGATCCAGATCCGAAACCAGATCCACAGCCAGATCCAGATCCAAAGCCAGAATGTCCGGACGGTGGTGTTCGTAATTCTGAATATGGTGTTATGGACTGTATGAATGAAATTTTGTCTTGTGTAAATAATGGCGCACTGGCGGGTGGCTTGAACGACTTGTTCAACGAAGATATGCGTAATGCGATTACAAATGGAATGGGATTATGCTCTGTTCAGGTCGATAAGTGCATGTTTACGGTGCGTCGCGATTGCAAGCCGGTCTATCGCACAAGTGCTGATGTTTGGATTGACTTTAATTCACGTAAAATTCAACCAGAATATTACAACTTTGTTTTGCGCAAAACTGGTTTAACCCCGAACCAGGCGGAAAATACATGTATGTTGTTGGATAAGAACACATATGGCCCATCATTTGCGGCGGTTGCCAATGATGGTTTGACAACGGCTGAATATAACCAAAAGGTTGGTGCATATAATGGTCAAATGGGTAATGTGCTTATTAAATCTAACCCAATGGGTGTAGAAGTTAATGATGGCAACCCAGGCGTTGATGGTCAGCGCGGTCATTATGCACGTTGGGATGCTACAACTGGTACATGCTATCTGCGTGTTGCGGCATACAACAAAGATAAACAAATCAAAAACAGTTGGTTGTTTGGCGCACTGGGCAATGATGAAGCCGCAGAAGTATGGCGTCCAGCCGGCGATACATTCAGCTGCAACAAAGATTTGTTTGGCTTTTCGTTGATGAAAGATACAAATACAACAGCCCTTGTTGGTGTCGGTGGTGGTACTTTGTTGGGGGCTGGCGTTGGTGCATTGGCTGGTCATGGTAGACGTGCATTTGATTGTAATAATGAAAAGCATCGTGAAATGTTGTTAGCACAGGTTCGTGCTGACAATAATAAATTGCGTTTATTGAACAGCAAATACCTTTTAGATGATCCAATATTAAGTGGTTCGTCTTTGTCTGAAACAACATGTGATGCGATACTGGATTTGTATGATGGTTATGAACCAATTGCAGAACAGGCAAAATTGACGGTTTCTTCGGAGATATCTTGTAAGGGATTTAGTAATCTGGATGATTGCTTTAGACAGTTGCCAATTGCACAATCATGTGTTGGCCAAGGATTCACAACTGTCGATCAATGTGTTAACTTCTTGAACGAACAAAAGATTGCAGAAGTGTCAGCGTCAACAGGTGGTGAATTGTTAAATGAAGCACAAGTCAAAGAATTAAGAAGTGTATTTGGTGATTCTAATGATAAAAAATCGCTGGCTTATCTGATTGAAAATGGCGAAGCATCCAACATGGGCAAAAGCATTGGTATTGGTGCCGCGATTGGTGCTGGTACCGGTGGTGTCGCAACAGCTATTACCGCGTTTGTTGAAAAGAACAACATTAGTTGTCGCGTTGGTGATGGTTTGAATACGGTTGCGTTTGGTAAATCGCATTCAATTGATACATTGAAAGATTTCTATGTAAAATGGAATTTGCGTGTGCCAGATACTGTTATGCCAACAACAACAGCGGTTGATTGCAAATCGTGGAAATTGGCATGTGCACAATATACAGATTTGAATCAATGCAAGGCTGCGGCTGTAAATTACAAGCCTGTTATTGATGGTACAATAACATTGGTTCGTTCTGCATGTAAGGTTTCGGGCAGCGTCTGTATTGAAAACGAAGTCGTCGCGAAATCGTTTGGTGCATGCGAAGAATAAAGTGTTGGTAAAGTTTCTTTAGGTGTGTCCCTAAAGGTTGCGCCCTGTGGTCCCCGTGTAATCCTTGTCGCGTGGGGAAGAAACCACAGGGCGTTTATTTATAATGCTCAGGGCCTGTATTAAATATTTGTTGTATATGCGGACAAGAATAGGGCTATACCATTTTAATATATCACAATGACTGAGGGTTGATAAAAGTGTATATGGAAAACAGATAATAAGATTAGCCATAACATAAGATAAAAAAAATTGGCGATATATAATCGCCAATTGAAAAGATAAATACTACGTCTTTGTCTTTAATTACTGCTACTGTAAATGCGACATGCGTCAAAATTGTTTTTGACATCAGTATCGTTTCTTGGACCCCAGTTATCCGTAAGCTTGTATTGGCTTGTTGTCTTCCAACGTTCGTCCGAACTCATTGTTTGTGTCCAATATATATCACTACCTGTTTTATTTTTAAAGATTCTTTGACAACGTGTACTAGCAATAGTATCTGGTTGGGCAAATTTACATGTGTATGTCTTGAATGTTCCGCATAATCCCTTGGATTTCAAATAGTTTGAATACTTAGTATACTCTTCTTCCCAGCAAGCTTTACAATTATCATCGCATTGATATGTTTCATTGACGACTTGCGCTGTGGATGTATCAATGCATGTGTTGGCGTAATTTCTACGTGCAGCGTACCATTCATTAAATTTGTTTGTTTGTTCCACCCACGTACCGTTTTTGCTTTCACACAGTTGTTTTAATTCAGCAAGTTTACGGCGTTGAGAATCTGATGTGGTTGCATCCTGTTGTATGCCAGATATAAATGGTAAAGCCCCAGTTCGCGTGCCGACTACTTCCCGTAATGCAGACAAATCATCATTGCTTAATGGCTTTGTTGAATCGCACTGGATAGTTTCTTCTTCGATAACTGGGGTTTCGTCATTAGCAACCGTGATTTCATCATTTTGTGCTGTGTAAAGAGAGCCTACTTGTCCAGTGACAACAACATCAGATGTGTCTATCACTGTGCTAGATACATCGGTTACTTCACTTGACGCATCTGTTTTTTCATCAGGTGTTGTTCGTTTGTCGGCATATTGGGATAATATTTCTTTACTTTTATCTTGCTTGTCTTTGCCAGAATTTACCGCCAGATTTGCCGCCAACGATGCCGCAGCACCAACGCCAGCAGTTATTGCGCCAGCTTTCAAATTATCGGCTGTTTTATTCTTTTGTTCGTTCCAACGTTTGGCGTCTTCGCTAGTTGGATCAGTCAATGCACGCGCAACCGATGCATAGTTGCCACCAGTAATGCCAGTGCCGACATCATCATATAGATTGGTTTCTGCTTTATCTATGACAACTTCGGATTCAATGCCAGGTTTGATACCTAAGGCATTTTTACGAATTTTCAAATCATTTGCTAACCTTGCATATTTTGCGTACAGGTTGAACATGTCGTTGCCACCAGGCAGTTCAACGTCCAATGTACCGCCAGCAACATTTCCGTTCGAACCATATTCACATTTGAATGTATTCAGGTACGCTTTCATCGCAGCTTCGGCATCGGCATCAGCGACTTGTTCGCTAAGCGCACCTGCTGCCATCATACCACCAATACCAACCGTACCAATACCCACAGCGCCAATAGTTCTGTTCACCAGAGAGTTTTCTTTTTCTTTCATCTTCTTGGCATTTTCTTTCAATTCAGCAACTTCTTCTTTCGTTGCCATTTTGCGTGCTTCGCATTTTGCAGATGTACCTTTGCCGACCAAGTTATAGCCGTTTTCGCATGCCATAATTATGCATTTTTGATTCTTGTCCAATGATGCCACAGACGCATGTGAATCCGCGGGCAGGGTGTCCTTGCAATCGGCACCGCGTGTGGATACACATAAATTTTTCGCTTTATCATGCGTGTATCCATCGTTGCATCCGTTTTCTTGGATTTCGCAAATTTCGGTACCGTTGACATTGTCTGGGGTACAGGCAATCTTAGCAGATTTAGCATTTGGTGCATCGCATGAATCACCGCGATGATCATCACAACGCTGAAATGTCGAATTCCAACGTTCGCCACATCCACATTTTGTTTCGATGCATGCTGTGGCAAATGTTTGGCTTTTATCGCGTCTGTCTGGTTCCCAACCTTTTTCGCATGATGTTACTTCGCATTTTGTAACAGCACCAGTTTGTGGATTTTGTTCACGGATGATGCCGGTTTTTGCATGTATTGCGTTGGCACTTAACCAGCTGCGTGGACAGTTGCTATCGGTTTTATCAACCGGTTGACATGCATCACCATCTTCGTTTGGTTCAAAACCATGCTTGCAATCTTTGATGATGCAGCCACCGTCTATAACCTTATTATTTAAAGAATCCCAGCCATCTTCTTTAACAATTCCAGAAGTCGCGTTTGAATCCATGGCCTTTAGTATATCGCTTGGACATTTTTTGCCACTTTTATCAAGACGGGTATCAAGCACGCATTCATAATCGCTGCCTGATGAGTTCAACTGAAGTTTATAGGTATCATACAGACAGGATTTTGGTTTGCAGATGCGTTTATTTTTCAATACGACCCATGTACCACCATCCGAGCCAGCATCTTTTGCAGTTACATCAGATGCGTTGCAATGTTCGCCAACAATCTTTTCGCATTTGTTGTCACGTAATTCATATTCTTGGCTATCACATTCTATGATCTTACAATATGGTGTTCCGTTTTCGTTGTTGGGTTCACATGCCATTTCAGCGCGCGCAGCATTCTTGGGCATTGTTTTGCAAGTGCCAGACCATCTGACACAATCATGTTCAGTTTCGCTCCATTCTTTACCACATTTACATTGTGTTGAAACACATGAATCGCCAGTCAAATCTGGTTTGTAGCCATCATCACATTTTGTGATTTTACATCCTTTTACTTCGTTAGTGTATTCATCCCAGTCAGAAACAGTTCCCTCTTTGGCATGCTGGTCTAATTCGTTTGAGGCTTTTAATCTGGCAATATCTGCATCAGTACATTTTTTTCCAGTTTTGTTTTTGCTGTTATCCAAAACGCATTCATAATCGGTACCAGCAGAATTTAATTTAACTTTATATGTATCCCAAATACAAGATGATGGTTTGCACACACGTTTGCCGTTTCTTATTTCCCACGCACCCCCCAATGCGTTTGCATCTGTTGGGGTGCATTCACGACGACGTACAGAATCACATGCCCTATGATCGCTGCTGATATCAAATGAATCATCTTTACATCCGGTTACATAACAGTATGCTTTATCGGTTGTATCACATTTCAAATAACCAGTCTTGGCATTGTTTGGTAACAATCTGCCACATGGTTCGCTGTCTTCGCGCCATTTAATACATGCACCATCATTTAATGTATATCCACATTTACAGGACTTTGCGACACACACACCTTTCTTGGTTGTTGTTTCGTTTGCACCAGACGCTTCTAATCTTGCCTGTTCTCCAAGACTACATACGGCAACACAAGATTGCGCATCTTCGCTTGGGGTTTTTGTTCTATCTTTGCACTGTTTGATGTCACATTTGGTCGCTTCGTTATTTTTAAATTCGGTTATCTTTGCAGATTGGGCGTCTGGATATCTACTGCGCATAAAACTATCTGGACAAGATTTTTCGTGTTGGTCTTCACATTTGTTGGTTGTTTTATTTACCTTGAACCAATCAACGCATGAATCAAGTATGCATTTACCTTTATCATTTCTGTGTGCACGTTGTGCGTTCAGTATTTCGCTGGTGCAGTCCGAACCGCTTACAGATACACATCTGGCATCTTCACCTTCGCCTTCTTTTACAAATCTTGTGCCGTCACATGCAGTCGCATAGCAGTATTCGCTGTAATTATGATCGGCACGCAATGCGGATGGCTGAGTCGATTTGCGCCCAACACCCGTTGCATTTAATTTTGATTTAAACTTACTACAATCAACAACACATATGCCACCAACCAGATTGAAGTTAGTTTCGCATTTATCAATAACACAACGGTTATTTTCAACTTTCATCTTGCTGGCAAACGGTGCCATTTCGCAAGGTATACAAGATTTACTATCGTCAGATTTTTCATAACCTTGTTTACATTCTGATACAATACAAACATGCTGTTCATCATAATATGCTGTTTTAGAACCAGTTACACTGCAATTGTCGCCAGCCGTCGTTTCGCATACAGCATTTTCGCCACGCCCAGACTTTCTATACAACGGTTCGTTACATTGTAACGGATAACAAAAATTAGCATATTGACTTTGTGGTGTATTTGCATCTGGATAGACAGATGTTTTTTGGTCTGCCGAATTTGCATTCAATTGAGATGCGTATTGATTACAATTAATAAGTTTGCCACAATGTGCGGTATTTCCCCGACCAACCAATGTCCAGCCTTCTGTACATTCAATGGGGATACACTTGTTTAAT